>JAEZIF010000291.1 GCA_023416135.1 Pseudomonadota bacterium | reverse complement strand
CTAGCGAACCATCATCTGCTTGCGCATGAGGAGCAGCAGCGGGATCACCAGCAGGCTGCAGATCGTCATGGCGCGGAAGTCGTTGAGGTAGCCGATCATCGCGGCCTGCCGGTTGATCTCGGCATCCCACACCGCGAGCATCTGCGAATCCGGCCCCGGCATGACGCGACCGAACGGCCAGCCGGCGCTGTAGGGCGTGAGCTGGCCGACCAGTTCGGCGCGGTTCTCCTGGGTGTTGCGCGCCAGCAGCGATACCAGCACGGCGATGCCGACCGAGGCGCCGAGATTGCGCATCAGCGCGTTGATCGCAGCTCCCTCGGTGCGCAGGCGGGGCGGCAGGGTGGCGAAGGTGAGCGTGGTGAGCGGCGGGAAGACGAGGCCGAGCGCAAAGCCCAGGAGCACGCCGTTCCAGATGATCCGGCTCTCGCTGACCTCGAGGGTGAAGGTCGTCATCTCCCACAGCGAGAGAGCGCACAGCGCGAAGCCCAGCGCGATCAGGACCCGGGCATCGAAGCGGCCGATCAGGCGCGACACCAGCATCATCGAGAGCATCATGCCGGCGCCGCGCGGCGCCAGCACGATGCCGGTGGTGAACACCGGATAGCCCTTGAGCTGCTGCAGGAAGGGCGGCATCAGCGTCGCCGTCACGATCAGCACCAGGCCGGTGATGGCGGTCAGGAGCAGCCCGACCGTCAGGTTGCGGTCGCGGAACAGGTCACGCGACAGGAAAGGGTGGTGATCGGTCATCATGTGGATCAGAAACATCGCGAAGGCGACGCCCGCCACCAGGGTCTCGACGATGATCTCGAGCGAATCGAACCAGTCGAGCTGCTGGCCGCGATCGAGCATGAGCTGGAAGCTGCCGATGGCGACGGCCAGGAACAGGAAGCCCAGCATGTCGAAGGGCCGCTTGCGGTCCGTCAGGGGATCACGGACCAGCACGAGGATGCCGAAGGTGCAGAGAAGACCGACCGGCAGATTGACGTAGAACACCCAGCGCCAGGTGAACTCGTCGGTCAGCCAGCCGCCCAGCGACGGACCGACGATGGGGCCGATCATCGTGCCGACGCCCCACAGCGCCATCGCCTTGCCCTGCTCCTCGCGCGAGTAGGTGTCCATCATGATGGCCTGCGAGACCGGCACCAGCGCCGCGCCAAACCCACCCTGCAGGGCGCGGAACAGCACGAGTTGGTCGAGCGTCTGGGCGGCGCCACACAACATCGAGACGATGGTGAAGCCGATGACACAGCTCGACAGCGTACGCCGCAGGCCGAAGCGCGTCGCGCAGAAGCCGGCGAACGGCGTCATGATGGCCGAGGCCACGATGTAGGACGTCACCACCCACGAGACCTGCTCCTGCGTCGCCGACAGCGAGCCCTGGATCGAGGGCAGCGCGACGTTGGCGATCGTGCCGTCGAGCGCGTGCATGATGGTGGCCATCATCACCGTGATGGTGATCAGGCCGCGCCGGCGCCTCGCCGCCGAATCGAGCGGCGTCATGGCTTGGCCGATGCCGGCGCGCTCGACAGTCCGATGCTCTTGGCGAGCCCGCTCAGCAGGCCGTCGATCGAGCGGCTGTGGCCCGTATCTATCTCGACCGTCGTGCTCATGCCGACACGCAACGGCGGATCGCCCTCGCGGCAGACGACGGTGATGCGCACAGGTATGCGCTGCACCACCTTCACCCAGTTGCCCGAGGCGTTCTGCGGCGGCAGCACGGCGAACTCCGCGCCCGTCGCCTGGGCGATGCTCGCGACCTTGCCGGTGCATTCGGCATCCGGATAGGTGTCGACCTTGACGAGCGCCTCCTGGCCCGGCCGAACCAGCGTCAGCTCGGTCTCCTTGAAGTTGGCTTCCACCCAGAGGTCGCTGTCGGCCACCACCACCATCACCGGCACGCCGGCCGTGGCGTAGCTGCCGGGCACCGGCCGCTTGGCGACGATGCCGCCGAGCGGCGCTTCGATGGTGGTGCGACGGAGTTGCAGCAAGGCCTCGTCGCGCGCCGCCACCATCTGCTTGACGCGCGGATGATGGTCGGTGCGGATCTTGGGATCGCCCGCGAGTTGCGCCTCGATGCGCTGCAGATCTTCCTGCGCGGCCGAGATGCGCTGGCGGGCGATGTCGAGGCCCATGCGCGTCTCCTGCAGCTTCTGCTGTGAAGCGATTTTCTTGTCGGCGAGGTCGGACTGGCGCTCGAATTCCTGCTGGGCGTAGTTGAGCTGGCTCTGCGCCGCCTTGATCTCCTCACGCTTGGTGCGCCATTGCGCGCGAAGCCCCCGGATGTCGGCGCGCGTCGTCTCGATCTCGGCGTCGATCTTGGCAAGCGCCAGGCGATAGGTCTGATCGTCGAGCCTGAACAGGAGCTGGCCGCGCGACACGCGCTGGTTCTCCTGCACCGGCACTTCGACGATGATGCCGCTGAGCTCGGGCGCGATCTGGGCGCGGTCGCCCTTCACGTAGGCGTTGTCGGTCGAGACCCAGCGGCCGGACGACAGCCAGAGGAAGACGCTGACGGCCAGCACGATCGCGGGCAGCAACCACATGACGGCTCGAGCGACGATACGCCGTTCCATGCGCGGCCGTCGCTGAACGGCCGCAACCGGGGGCGTTTCCGTCGCCACCGGGGAACGGTCGTCCATATGCTCTCCGTCTCTCACCTACACATGGTCTGCTGCGACCACACTCCGGTCAACTGGCAGCCGTGGCATGGCAGCTAAGCCCGCCGCTCTAGGCTCTTTCGGCCGGCTTCGCCCCGTCGCGGAACAACTTATAGGTGATGGCGTCGTAGAGGGCGTTATAGGAGGCATCGACGATGTTCGGCGACACGCCGATGGTCGACCAGCGCCGCTTGGCGTCGGCGCTTTCGATCATGACGCGCGTCGTCGCCGCCGTTCCGCCGGATGCATCGAGGATGCGGACCTTGAAGTCGACCAGCCGCATGTCCTGCAGTTCGGGATAGACCGGCAGCAGGGCCTTCCGCAGGGCAGCATCAAGCGCGTTCACGGGACCGTTGCCCTCGCCCACTTCCATGGCGCGGCGGCCGCCGACATCGAGCTTCACCGTCGCCTCGGAAAGGGCGATGAGCTGGCCGCGGGCATTGACCCGCCGCTCCGCCAGCACGCGAAAACTGTGCAAGGCGAAGTAGTCGGGCACCGTGTGCAGCTCGTGGCGCGCCAGAAGCTCGAACGAAGCGTCGGCGCCGTCGTAGGCATAGCCCTCCGCCTCGCGCTCCTTGACGATCTCGAGCAGGCGGGCGACGCCGGGGTCCTTGGGATCGACGTCCAACCCGATTTGGCGGAAGCGCGCCATGATGTTGGAACGGCCAGCCTGGTCGCTGACCACGATGATGCGCTGGTTGCCGACCGTCTCGGGATCGACGTGCTCATAGGTCTTGGGATCCTTCTCGACCGCCGAGACGTGCAGACCGCCCTTGTGCGCGAAGGCGCGCGTGCCGACATAGGCCGCGCTGCGGTTGGGCACGACGTTCAGCCGGTCGTCGAGCAGGCGCGACAGATGCGTCAGGCGCTGCATTGCGCCGTGCTTCAAGCCCGTCTCGAAGCCCATCTTGAGCACGAGGTTGGGAATGAGCGCGATCATGTTGGCATTGCCGCAACGCTCGCCGAGCCCGTTGATGGTGCCCTGCACCTGGCGCACGCCGGCGCGCACGGCGGCCAGCGTGTTGGCGACCGCATTCTCGGTGTCGTTGTGGGTATGGATGCCGAGCCGCTCGCCCGGGATCTTCTTCACCACTTCGCCGACGATGTGCTCGACTTCGTGCGGCAGGGTGCCGCCATTGGTGTCGCACAGCACCAGCCAGCGGGCGCCCGCCTTCTCCGCCGCGGCGAGGCAGGCCAGCGCATAGTCGGGGTTGGCCTTGTAGCCGTCGAAGAAATGTTCGGCGTCGAACATCACCTCGTCCATGCGGCCCTTCGCATAGGCGAGCGAGTCGGCGATCATCTCGAGGTACTCGGTCCGCTCGACTTCCAGCGCCACGTCGACATGGAAGTCCCAGGTCTTGCCGACCATGCAGACGTTGCGTGCCTTGGTCTGCAGGATGGCGGCCAGGCCCGGATCGTTGGCGGCGCTGCGGCCGGCGCGGCGGGTCATGCCGAAGGCGACGAACTTGGCGTTCTGGAACTCGGGCGGGTCGGCAAAGAAGCGATCGTCGGTGGGATTGGCGCCCGGCCAGCCGCCTTCGATGTAGTCGACGCCCAAGAGGTCGAGCTCGCGCGCAATGGCGGCCTTGTCGGCGACAGTGAAATCGACGCCCTGGGTCTGGGCGCCATCTCGCAGGGTGGTGTCGAAGAGATAGAGGCGGTTGGACGAAGTCATGAGGGACACATCATAGTGAGGCAAAAGCGCGGGAGATATGCCTGATGACCACGCCCACGACCATCACCGAGCTGCGTTCCACTCTCCTGCAGGTACCCTGGCGCGGGCCGCCGCCGGCCGCCGGCATCCTCTCGGCACCCGAGCGCGACATCTACGTGCTGGAGATCGAGACCCAGGGCGGCCTTTCAGGCATGAGCTACCTGATGCCGCTGCGCGGTGGCCTGTACACGCTCGATGCCTGCATGAAGGAACTGATCGCCCCGCACATCATCGGCCGCGACGCCACCGAGATCGAGGCGATCTGGCAAGTGCTCTACAAGAGCAACTTCTGGCTGGGCCGCATGGGCGTCACGGTGTTCGCGCAAAGCGCCGTCGACATGGCGCTGTGGGACATCCTGGGCAAACGGGCCGGCCTGCCGCTGTTCCGCCTGTGGGGCGCCGCACGCACCGAGGTGCCGGCCTACGGCTCAGGCTGCTTCCGCGGCCTCGGCCGTGACGGCATGATCGCGCGCGCCAAGGAGTTCACCGCCCAGGGGCTGAAAGCCATCAAGATGCAGGTTGCCCACATCCGGCCGTGGCGCGAGGACGTGTTGAACGTCAAGGCGATGCGCGAGGCAATGGGCGGTGGCATCGAGATCATGATCGACGTCAACATGGGCTGGGATGCCGACACCGCCATCCAGGCCGGCCATCGCATCGGCGAGTTCGATCCCTATTGGCTCGAGGAGCCCGTCGTCGCCGAAGACTTCGCCGGCTACCGTCGGATCGCCGCGGCACTCAAGACCAGGGTCGTCGGCGGCGAGAGTCACTGGACGCGGAACGACCTGCGTCCCTTCTTCGAGACCCCGTGCGTGCCGATCCTGCAGCCCGATCCGATGCGCGGCGGCTACACCGAGTTGCGCAAAATCGCGGCTGCCGCCGAGCCGTGGGGCATCAGGATCGCGCCGCATCTCTTCCACGAGACCATGGTCCATCTGCTGGCCTCGATCCCCAACGCCAACTACCTCGAATACATGGACTGGAACGACGACCTTTGGATCGAGCCGGTGCTGCCGTCGAAGAGCGGCACCATGACGCCGCCGGAGCGGCCCGGCCACGGTCTCGCCTTCCGTCCCGAAATCCTTAAGGATTGCCGGATCGGCGGTCAGAGGATGACGTGACGGCCGCCGCGCGACGTTTGCCGGCTGCGCTGCTGGCCATCCTCGCGTGCCTTGTATCGCTGTCCGCCGTCGCCCAATCGCCGACGCTCACGGTCACCGGCAGGGACTCGAGCAGGACCCATACGCAGAAGGCGCTGCTCGCCCACCCTTCGGTGCGCAGCGTCACGGTCGCCGATCCGGTCTATCGCCGCACGATGACCTACCGCGCCATCCCGCTGGCCGAGTTGCTGAAGGGAACCGGAATCGGGGCCGACGACCACGTGCAGGCGCGCGCCACGGACAATTTCTCGATCGGCATTCCGGGCCGGCTTGCCGCCTCTACCGACACCTCTCAAGTCGAGGCCTTTGTCGCCATCGAGGATCCTGCTGCGCCTTGGCCGCCCATACCGGACAAGCCTGACAAGGCGACCGCCGGCCCGTTCTACGTCATCTGGCGGCGCGCTCCGTCGGTGCATATCAGCCCCGAATACTGGGCCTACCGCCTCGCCGCGCTCGCGGTCACCGACAGTCCGTTGAAGCGCTGGCCCGGACTCGCGGTCGGCACCGACGTTCCGGCCGGCGATCGCCTGCGCACCGGCCTCGATCGATTCGAATCGATGTGCATGGCCTGTCATCGCTTCAACGGCGAAGGCGAAGGTGAACAAGGCCCCGATCTCGGCCGGCCGATGAACGTCGTCGAGTACTTTCAGATCCCGGCGCTGAAAAAGCTGATCCGCGATCCCGCATCGGTGCGCCAGTGGCCCGACCAGAAGATGCCGGGCTTCGACCTGTCGGCGCTGAGCGACAGCGACCTCGACGCCATCGTCGACTGGCTGGCCTACAAGGCGAAGCAGCGACGTTAGAGCCGAATGAGATTATCGGGCATGATGGGTCCAGGCGATTCCACCTGGACCCATTCATGCTCTAGTTCTGCCCGTCGAGCCAGCGGCGGGCCTCGTCGAGCTCGTGGAAGATCTTCGCCTGCCGCGGCGAGGCGGCGAGATTTATGAAGCGCTTGACGAACTCGCGGTTGGGGCGGGTCGTCACCACGAAGGCCGCCGGCCCGCCGGGCCACTTCTGGTCGTTGACATACGCGCTCATGCGCGCGCCGACCGCCATCATGTCGTCGTCGCTTAGGCGCACCTGCATGCTTCGCGCGTCGAGCAGTTTGGCGTAGGGTTGCGCGCCGGCCAGGATCACGGCATCGAAATAGGCCTCGATCTCGAGCAGGGTCACCGTCCCTTCCACGGTCACCAGCACCAGCCGCTCGTCGTGCGAGATCGTCCAGCGCATCGGCATGGTCTAGCATTACAGTTGCTTGTTTCGTTTGAGGTGAGCGCGTCTGGCGAGAGCTTGGTGTGCCCTTCGCCAGAGCGACCAGGCGAGGGTGTGGCTGGATGGGATCCGGCGCTGGGCGAGCTTGATC
>JAEZIF010000266.1 GCA_023416135.1 Pseudomonadota bacterium | reverse complement strand
CTCCCAGGGAGCCGCCTTCATCTCGTCGAAGCCCGAGCGGACGATCACCTTGACGTCCTCGCCGCCGCGGCGACGCGCGGTGCGGCAGCAATCCATCGCCGTGTTGCCGCCACCCAGCACGATCACGCGCTTGCCGACCTTGTTGATGTGGCCGAACGAGACGGACGACAGCCAGTCGAGCCCGATATGGATGTTGGCGGCGGCTTCCCTGCGGCCGGGCACGTCGAGGTCGCGGCCGCGCGGCGCGCCCGAGCCCACGAACACCGCGTCGTAGCCTTCGGCCAGGATCTTCTTCATCGAGTCGACCTTCTGATGTCGGAACTCGATGTTGCCGATGCCGGTGATGTAGCCGACCTCCTCGTCGATCACCGATTCGGGCAGGCGGAAGTGCGGGATCTGGGTGCGGATGAAACCGCCGAGCTTGGGATCCTGATCGTAGATCACGATCTCGTAGCCCAGCACCGCGAGGTCGCGCGCCACGGTGAGCGACGCGGGGCCGCCGCCGATGCAGGCGATGCGCTTGCCGTTCTTCGTCGGCGCCTTGGGCATGAGCGTACCGATGTCGTCGTCCTTGTAGTCGGCGGCGACGCGCTTCAGGCGGCAGATCGCGACCGGCTCCTTCTTGCCCTTCACGAGGTGCTCGTCCTCGACGCGGCTGCGTCGGCACGCCGGTTCACACGGCCTGTCGCACGTCCTTCCCAGGATCCCGGGGAAGACGTTGGACTTCCAGTTGATCATGTACGCGTCGGAATAACGCCCGTGAGCGATCAGACGAATGTACTCAGGGACCGGGGTGTGGGCGGGGCAGGCCCACTGACAGTCCACGACCTTATGAAAGTAGTCGGGGTTCTTGATGTCGGTCGGCTTCAACAGCAACTCCAGGCGGCGGCGGCCATCACCAAATGAGCAGCGAGGTCCCGGTAATGACAGTTTACACAATAGCCCAAAAGGGGGCGGCATTGGGGAGATTTGCGCTGGCTACGTCAAGAAGCTTGTCTGCTAAGCGCTTGGGATGAAACAACAAAACCACAATTAAATAGTGGCCTTAACGCGATACATGCGATCTCAGCCTATAATCGCTAGGCGACGCTCCGGCGGCCCGCCGAAACATCGCGCTGAAGGCACTAACGCTGTCGTAGCCCAGATCGAATGCCACCTGCGTCACTGGGGCGCCGTTCCCCAATCGGCCCATTGCCTCGAGCACACGCGCCTGTTGTCGCCACGCGCCGAAGGAGAGCCCGGTCTCGCTCTGGAAATGCCTCGCCAGGGTGCGGGCGCTGGCATTCAGCATCGCCGCCCAGGCATCCAGCGTGCGCTGGTCGCCGGGCGCGTCGAGCAGCGCCTGGCAAAGGGCACGCAACCTGGGATCGCTCGGCATCGGCAGCTGCAACGGCAGCGACTGCAGGCCGCGCAGCTCGGCAATGATCAGGGCCACGACGTGGCCGGCTGGCCCTTCCTCGTCATAGTCCAAGGGCAGTTCAGTGGCGCGCACGATGAGCTCGCGCAGCAACGGCGAGACGGGCAGTACGCGGCAGACTTCGGGCATGAACGCGGCCGCATCCTCTCGCAGGTACAGGGTCCGCATGGTGAGATCGCTCAGCATGATAATGCTGTGGCGCACGCCCGCCGGCATCCACAGTGCGCGCTGCGGTGGCACCATCCACATGCCGTCGTCGGTCGAGACGCGCATGGTGCCGGCTGTGGCATAGATCAGCTGGGCGCGCTCGTGGACATGCGGCAGCACCTCGAAGCCCGAGACGAAGTCCTTGGGCATCGCCGCCACGGCTCGCGGCACGCGCTGATAGTCGAGCGGGTCGGTCGATCGCTTGGGTACGGATTGTCTCTTTTGCGACATAAGTTGGCAGTCTAGCGCAAGACAGACAGGGCCGTCATGCCTAGTCTTGTGGCTGGAGGAAATGAGTATGAGTCACAGCAGTCCGACGTCGATCCTGCTCAACATCGGCCATGCCATGGACCACTGGCTGATCGTCGTGTTCGCCTACACCTGGGGCGTCATCGCCGGCGTGTGGGGCGTCGAATGGACCGAACTCACTCCGTTCAATTATGGCGCGCTCTTCATGTTCGGCATGGGATCGATCGTGAGCGGCCGGCTGGGCGACCTGTGGGGCCGCTGGATCATGATGGTGATCTTCTTCGCCGGTATGGGCGTGTCGGCGCTGATCATCGCGTTGTGCAGCAACAAGTGGCAGATCGGCATCGCGCTGACCCTGATGGGCGCCTTTGCCTCGATCTACCATCCGGTCGGCATCCCGATGCTTGTGCAGAAGGCCAAGAACTACGGCTTCACCATCGGGGTGAACGGGCTCGCCGGCAACATGGGCATCGCCATCGCCGCGGGCGTGTCGGTCTATATCGCCCAGCGCTTCGGCTGGCAGATGGCCTTCGTCATCCCCGGCGTGATCTGCCTGATCTGCGCCGTGGCCTTCGTGGCCCTGGTGCCGCGCGAGCAGGAGGCGCCGGCCAAGCGCAAGCAGAAGATGATCGACCTGCCGCCGTCGGTGATGGCGCGCGTGTTCGGCATCATGACCTTCACGGCGGTGACTGGCAGCATCATCTTCAATTTCACGACCAACGGTAACGGCGAGCTCCTGCGCGAGCGCGTCAAGGGCGCCGTCCAGGATCCCGCCGAGCTCGCCATGATGCTGTTCGTGATCTTCTCGCTCGCCTCGCTGGCCCAGCTGGTGGTCGGCAAGCTGATCGACCGCTATCCGCTGAAGAACATCTACGTGCCGATCGTGCTCCTGCAGGTGCCGCTGTTCCTGATCGCCTCGCAGGTCACCGACTGGGCGCTGTTCATCACGGCGATCGGTTTCATGCTGCTGGTGTTCGGCGCCATCCCGTTCACCGACGCCATGATCGTGAAGTACATCGACGATCGCATGCGCAGCCGCGTTACGGGCGCCCGGCTTGCCATCGGATTCGGCGTCAGCTCCGTCGTGGTCGCCCTGATCGGCCCGATGGTGAAGGCGGCGGGCTTCCCGGTCGTCCTGATGGTCCTCGCGGGCTTCGCGTTCCTGGGTTTCTGCGCCATCTCGATGCTGCCCGGCGAGCGCGACATGAGCCAGGCGAGGCTGAAGCCCGCAGAGTAAAACGTTCACCCGGCCGTGCATTGTACGGCCGGAAGCCGTTTGCAATCCTTCTGCCATAAGGGTGGAGGGAACAATGCTCAAGCGACGCAGTGTGTTGGCGGGGGCCGCCGGCTGGACCATCGTCGGCGCCTCGGCTGTCCGCGCACAATCCTGGCCGAACGGCCAGGTCAAGATCCTGTGCCCTATATCCCGGGCGGGGCCACCGACACGGCGGGCCGGCTGGTGGCCGAGAAGATGACGACGTTGCTCGGCCAGCAGGTCATCGTCGAGAACCGCGGCGGCGGCAACACCATCATCGGCATGGAGCTGGTGGCCAAGTCCAAGCCCGACGGCCAGCCCCTGCTGCTGGGTACGACGACGCTCGCGACCAACGCGGCGCTTGGGCTTAAGAGCCCTACGATCCGTTGAAGGACTTCCAGCCGATCTCGGCCATCGCCGACATCCCCGACCTCATCGTCTACAACAACGACGTGCCGGCAAAGAACTGGCCCGAGTTCGCCGAATGGGTGAACAAGCAGCAGCAGAAGCTCCGCTTCGCCACGTCGGGCATCGGCAACCAGCCACATCTCTGGATGGAACTGTTCAAGACCCGCAACTAGCTCAACATGGAGGTCGTGGCCTACAAGGGTTCGGCCGACGCGATTCGCGACGTGCTGGCGGGCCACGTTCCCATGCTCTGCGACGTCGTGCTGCCGGCCGGCAATCATGTGCGGGCCGGACGCATGAAGGGCCTGGTCGTCGCTTCGTCCGAGCGCTCGCCGATGTGCCCCGACGTGCCGACGGTCGTCGAGCTCGGCATGCCCGACATGGTGAGCGCGGTGTTCTACGGCGTGGTGGCGCCGGCCGGCGTGCCGCGTCCGGTGGTCGACCGGCTGA
>JAEZIF010000084.1 GCA_023416135.1 Pseudomonadota bacterium | reverse complement strand
TGGCCACATCGAGGACGCCCGACAGCATCTTCGGGACGGCGACCTTGATCATGGCGATCTCGGCGCGCGCGACCTTGTTGCCGACCGTGTCCATCATGTAGGCGGCCCTGAGCACCAGGAGACGCGCCTGCTCGATCATGATGCGCGCCTCGGCAATGCGTTCCAGCGTGACGGTCTGCTCGGCTATCGGCTTGCCGAAGGCCACGCGCGACTTCACGCGCTTGCACATGGCCTCGAGCGCCCGCTCGGCCGTGCCGATCGAGCGCATGCAATGATGGATGCGCCCCGGGCCCAGCCGGCCCTGGGCGATCTCGAAGCCACGGCCTTCGCCCAGAAGTACGTTCGAGCGCGGGACGCGGACATCCTCGAACAGCACCTCGGCATGGCCGTGCGGCGCATCGTCGTAGCCGAGAACCGATAGCGGCCGCACCACCTTCACGCCGGGCGCGTCCATCGGCACCAGCACCATCGACTGCTGGCGATGGCGGTCCGGATTGGCGGGATCGGTCTTGCCCATGAAGATCGCGATCTTGCAATGCGGGTGGGAGGCGCCCGTCGTCCACCACTTGCGGCCGTTGACGACATAGTGGTCGCCGTCACGCAGGATGGTGCTCTCGATGTTGGTGGCGTCCGACGAGGCGACGGCGGGCTCGGTCATGGCGAAGCACGAGCGGATCTCGCCCGCGAGCAACGGCTCGAGCCACTGCTCCTTCTGCTCCTGGCTGCCGTAGAGTTCGAGCGTCTCCATGTTGCCGGTGTCCGGCGCCGAGCAGTTGAAGACCTCCGACGCCATCGGGGCGCGTCCCATGATCTCGCACAGGGGCGCGTATTCGAGGTTGCTGAGGCCGGCGCCGCGCGGCGAGTGCGTCAGAAAGAGGTTCCACAGGCCTTCGAGCCGCGCCTGCTTCTTCAGCGCTTCCATCAGCGCCGTCGGCTGCCAGCGGTCCCCGGTCTCGATCTCGCGCTCGTGCTGCGCTTCGTTGGGATAGATGTGGCGGTCCATGAATGCCCTGAGCTTGTCCTGCAGGGCCACGACCTTGTCGGAATGGGTGAACTCCATGGCATGCCTCTTGGTGCTGCGAGGGCATGGTTACGGCCGCGCACTACATCAGGAAATTGAATAGATTTCATGATATCCCATGCATATGATTGATCTGTCACGCATCGACCTCAATCTGCTGGTCGTGCTGGAAGCGATCGTCGCCGAAGGCGGCGTCAGCCGGGCGGCGGTGCGGCTCAACCTCACGCAGCCGGCGGTGAGCCATGCGCTCGCCCGCCTGCGCGAACTGTTCGATGATCCGCTGTTCGTGCGCGAGGGGCGCAACCTCGCTCCGACGTCGCTCACCAAGCGACTGATCGAGCCGTTGCGCCGGTCGCTGCAGGCTCTGGGCGCGCTGATCGAGAGGGGCGAGAGCTTCGACCCGGCGCTGAGCACGACGGCCTTCACGGTGTCGATGCGCGATCCCATGGAGGTGCTGATCCTGCCGCACATGATGCAGCGTTTCCGGCGCAGCGCGCCGCGCATTGACTTGCGCACGGTGCAGGTCCGGCGTCGCAGCCTCGAGAGCGGGCTCGCAGACGGCACGCTCGATGCCGCCCTCGATGTCGCCCTGCCGTTGTCGGAGCGAATCCATCGCCAGCGGGTGACTGCCGACCGCTTCGTGGTGGCGGCCCGCAAGGGGCATCCGCGGGTGCGGCCGGGCTTTGGCCTGGCGACCTACCTGGCCGAGAAGCATGTCATGGTGACATCGCGCCGACGCGGCCCGGGCGCTGAGGATATCGAGCTCGGCCAGCTCGGCCAGCACGGCCAGCGCCGCCACGTCACCCTGCGGTGCCGCAACTACCTCGCGGCCATCCGCGTTGTGGCGGAGAGCGATCTGGTGCTGACGATGACCGCGCGTTATGCGTCCTTGCTCGGGGCTGGATCAGGGGTGCGGATGTTGGCCATGCCGCTCGAGATGCCGCCTCTCGATCTCTTCCTCTATTGGCATGACCGCGCCCATGACGATCCCGCCAATCGCTGGCTGCGCTTGCAGCTCGTCGAGGCGTTGGGCGAGAGTGTCGGGCGCCCGTAACCAGCGGAGTTCGTCTCGTGTCATCCGATACCAGGCCGACCGTCGATCGACCCGATGACGATCCGTATCTCTGGCTCGAGGACATCGAGGGCGAACGTGCGCTCGCCTGGGTGGCGACGGAGAACGACCGCACGCTGAAGGCCTTCGGAGGAGCGCCGTTCGTCGCCGACCGCGACACCCTGGCGGCGATCCTGGACCGGCCCGACAAGATCCCCCTGATCGCGCGGCGCGGACCATGGGTCTACAATTTCTGGCTCGACGGCAGGAACCCGCGCGGCCCGTGGCGGCGCACGACGCTGGAGAGCTATCGCCTCGATCAGCCGGCGTGGGATGTCCTGCTCGACATCGATGCACTGGCTTCGGCCGAGGGCGAGGACTGGATCTGGGGCGGCGCCACGACTCGGCCGGGTACGCACGATCGCGCGATCCTCCGTCTGTCGCGCGGCGGCAGCGACGCCGTGGTGTTGCGCGAGTTCGACCTGACGGATCGTGCCTTCGTGAAGGACGGCTTCGTGCTGCCGGAAGCCAAGGGAGGGGTGAGCTGGCTCGATCCCGACACTCTTTTGCTCAGCAGCGCCTGGGGCGGCGATGTCACGACATCGGGCTACGCGCGGACGGTGCGGCTGTGGCGGCGCGGTAGCGACGTGGCCCACGCGCCGGTCCTCTTCGAGGTGCCCCGTCAGAGCATGTTGGCCGGCGCGGGAGTCGACCGGGAGCATGTCTCCAAGCTCGTGTGGTACGCCGATCAGATCGGCTTCTTCGACCTCAATCTGTGGATGGCGGACGGCGAAGGCGCAAACCGCGTCAAGCTCGACCTGCCGACCGACGTCGAGATGCTGACCCACTACGATTGGATGGCGATCAAGCCGCGCAAGGCCTGGACGGTGGCCGGCAAGACGTGGCCTGCCGATACCTTGCTCGGCATCAGGCTCGACGCCTTTTTGTCCGGCAGCCGGGATTTCACCGTCCTGTTCGAGCCGGCTGCCCGGCGGATACTCGAAGGCTTCTTCTGGAACACCGGCCGGCTGGTCCTGTCGATCCTCGACAACCTGCGGCCGGTGTTCGAGGTCCTCACGCCGTCCGACGCCGGCTGGACCCGACGCGGCCTGACCGGGCTGCCGGAGATCGGCGTGGTCGACATCTCGCCGCTGGACGTCGAGCCGTCGGAGAGCAACGGCGACCTGGTCGCGACCGTGCAGGACCCGTTGACGCCACACTCGCTGATGCTGCTCGCCAAGGACGAGGGCCCGGTCCTGCTCAAGCGATCCTCGCCGGCCTTCTCGCCGGAGGGCCTGGTCGTGACGCGCCACGAGGCGATCTCGGTGGACGGCGAACGCATCCCCTACACCCAGACCGGCCCGGCGGGCGAGACCGGCGATGCGCCGGTACATCTCACCGGCTATGGCGGCTTCCGCCTGCCGAGCAGGCCCTACTACAACGCGAGCATCGGCAAGATGTGGCTCGAGCGCGGCGGCACCAGCGTCATCGCCAACATCAGGGGCGGCGGCGAGTTCGGCACACCCTGGCACGAAGCCGGCCGTGGCGCCGGCAAGCGGCTGTCGCACGACGACTTCGCCGTTGTCGCCGCCGACCTCGTGCGGCGCGGCGTGACGCGGCCGGGCCGCATCGCCGCCGAAGGCGGATCGAACGGCGGCATCCTGATAACGAACATGCTGACGCGCTATCCCGACCGGTTCGGTGCGTTGTTCTGCACCATCCCCCTGATCGACATGCGCCGCTATTCCAAACTGTTGGCGGGTGCGAGCTGGATCGCCGAGTACGGCGATCCCGACAAGCCGGAGGAGTGGGCCTGGCTCAGGACCTATTCGGCCTATCACCAGGCGGTGCCCGGCCAGGCCTATCCGCCGATCCTGATCGCCACGAC
>JAEZIF010000480.1 GCA_023416135.1 Pseudomonadota bacterium | reverse complement strand
AGGTGGCCGAGCAGCAGGCCAAGCTTGCCGCGGTCGACCGCCAGCAGGCGCAAAAGGTGGCCGAGGGGCGACGCTCTTGGCCATGATCGACAAGCTCGAGGCTGCCATTCCGCTGCTCGAGCACCGTGTCTCGGTGCGCAACCATCTGGAAATCGGCTCGAAGTTGCAGTACCACGCCGCCCTGCAGGATCTCGGCAACCATCAGCAGGAAGTGCTGGTGCTGCGCAGCCGGATCACCGAGGCCGCATCGGCCATCGCGGCGATCCGTGAAACGCGCGTCCGAACCGTCGCGGAATACAGCCACGGGGTGTTCGACGAGTTGGCCAAGGCCGAGCAGAAGGCCGCCGGTCTGCACCAGGAGGTCGTCAAGGCAAGCCAGAAAGCGCGTCAGCAGCAGCTCGTCGCGCCGGTCGACGGCACCGTGCATCAACTCTCGGTCCATACCGTGGGCGGCGTCGTCACGCCGGCGCGGCCGCTGCTCGCGATCGTTCCCGCCGACAGCCAACTCGAGATCGAGGCGGTCGTGCCCAATCGCGATGTCGGCTTCGTGCGCAAGGGGCAGGAGGCCGAGATCAAGATCGACGCCTTCAACTTCACGCGCTACGGCCTCGCGGGCGGACAGGTTCTCGGGCTGTCGAGCGACGCGGTGTCGCGTGACGGTTCGGCGCGCGAGATCCGCGCGGAAAAAGGCCCCGAGCTCGAGTACGTCGCGCGCATCCCGCTCGACCGCAGCGCGATGAGCACCGAAGCCGGTGCCGTGGAATTGACACCCGGCATGACGGTAACGGTCGAGATCAGGACGGGCGCTCGCTCGCTCATGGATTATCTGCTGTCGCCGCTCGGGCGCTATCGCCACGATTCGTTTCGCGAGCGGTAACGTCGGTGGCCGATTCTGTTTGCAATATCCGCTCGATCTGGCATTGACTTCGGCGACGCTTGGCCAGTTCGTCCGCGCCAGCGGTTCGCTTACCAATGAAAACAGGGGACGATATGCAGACGCCTGTCTACGGCCTTGGCCAGTACATTGTTGAATTGCGCGATCATCTCGACACCACGACCCTCGACGCGACATTGAATTTGATGATCAGTGAATGCCGGGCGGAGATCCGCAAGCAGCGCGATCTGATCGCCTTGCTCCGGCTCGACGGTCAGGACACCAAGGCGGCCGTGGAATGCATGGATCAACTGGTGGCGTTCGAGGGGCACCTGTTGATGGCGCAAGAGGGTGCGCCCGTCGCCGGCGACTTCGGCGGTGAGGCGAGCGAAGCTCTCCAGACCAGCCAGGGCACAGTCCACCCGGCTGGAATCACCTGACCGGATTTCGTTCTAACCTGACCGGAAGGCAGGACGCAGCGCCCACACCAACGGCACCGTCGTGAGGGCGATGCAGGCGACGGCGCCGAGCGCGATCGGCAGGCCCACGGCGTCGCCCAGGAAGCCCGAGACGAGGGGCCCGGTTGCGCCGGCCACGGACCCGCCGGTGTAGAAGACGGCGAAGGCGTGTGTGCGCTTCTCGGGGCCGACGAACTCCGGCACCGTGCCGTAGAGCACCGACGAGGTACCGTTCAGCATGAGCCCGACCAGCGGGAGCACGGCCAGGGCGACCGGCAGCGAGAGCGGCAGCAGCGAAAGGATCAGCAGCGTGGTCGCGACTTCCGTGAGGATCACGGAAGGCACGACGCCCAGCCGCTGGCCGACCCAGCCCATCACCAGCTTGCCGGCGGCGCCGCCCGCGAACGACAGCGACAGGCCGAGCCCGATGGTCGGCAGGTCGGCGCCCTTGTCGCGCAGCAGGAAGGGCAGAAAGATCATGAAGCCCGTGCGCACAAGGTTGTCGGCGATGTGGATGGAGAACAGCAGCCGGTAGGCCCATGGCCTGTCCTGGCCGGCCATCGACGCCCTGGGCTCGTCACCCTTGTCGTGCAGTGGCACCGGCTTCAGCGTTCCCAGGATCACACCGGCGCCCAGCACGGCGACCGCCGCTATCACGATCAGCGCCTGTTCCCAACCCAGCGCAGCGGCAATCACGGCAAACAGCGCCGGCAACGCCACCTTGCCGACGTCGCCGGTGAAATTGTAGGTGCCGAGCGCGCTGCGCGAGCGCAGGCCGGAGTAGGCGGCCGATACGAGGCTGGAGCCGATCGGATGCTGCGTGCTGCCGCCCAGTCCGGCAAGCAGCAGCCCGAAGATCACGCCGTAGAGCGAGCCCGTCAGGCCGGCGAGGCCGTAGCCCACGGCGATCAGCGCCGTGCCGATCGCCAGCACGCGCACGCCGCCGAAGCGGACCGCCAGCTTGCCGGAGGGGATCTGGCCCACCGCCATTGCGCTCGAATAGACGGTCTTGAGCGCGCCGACGGCGGCGTAGGTCAGTCCGAACTGCGCCTGCAGCAGCGGGTAGAGGACGTTCAGGAGATCGGTGAAACCGTCATGCAGGGCATGGGCACCGCCGCATACAGTGAGTGTCCGACGGGGTGAAACGGAGGAAGTGACGACGATGGTCATCTCCCTATTACATTACTACCGTCCCGGCATGGCCCTGAACCAAAAAGCGATCTGCTGCTGGAAATCGTTCTCGGCGAAGGTCGTGTCGGTGATCAGGGACGGCTTGCCCTCGCGCGGATAGCGCACGCTTGCAAGCCGTGTGAACTTGGTATCGCTGAGGTGGAGCAGCAGCACGTCGCCCTGGCGGCGCATGAAGATCAGGTCATGGATCTTACGGATGTTGGTGAGGCTGACCACGAACCGGTCGCTGCCGTCCTGCTGGGCGATCTGGCGCACCGGGATATCGCGGCCCTCGTTGGTTATGTCCATCAGCGCCAGCGCCTCGGGCGCCAGCATGTTGTCCTTGCCGCTCTTCTGGATCCACAGCACCAGCCGGTCGCCGCGCGGGGAGAGCGTGTTGCGGGGCTTGCTTTGCTGTCCGAACAGACCCGAGGTCGTGCAGGCACCGACGGGCAGGGTCAGAGTGGCGAGAAGGAGGGAGCGCCGCGCGAGCACGCTGTTGTTCTGGTTCAACCTTGATCCTTCCCAGGTTTCTCCATGTCGACCATCACCGGAGCGATGGCCTCGAGCGCGCCGCCTCGGATGGCGCGGAAGAAGCAGTTGTGGCGGCCGGTATGACAAGCCACGCCCTTCTGGTCGACCAGCACCAGCAGCGTGTCGCCGTCGCAGTCGATGCGGAGATCGACCAGGGTCTGGATGTGGCCGGACGTGTCGCCTTTGCGCCATGGCGCCTTGCGCGAGCGCGACCAGTAGCAGACGCGGCCGCTCCGCATGGTCTCGGCGACGGCATCGCGATCCATCCAGGCCATCATCAGGATCTCGCCGGAGTCGTGCTGCTGGGCGATGGCCGGGACGAGTCCCTGGGCGTCGAACTGGATGGCGGCGATCGCCTTGTCGATGGCGGCCTGCAGGAATGTCGGCGGGACAACGTTGGCGGTGCTGGGCATGGGGAGAGCGAGCCTTGGCCTGCGAACGGAACGGGGCGTATAATCGTTCGATACCAGCTTGGCAAATCGGGAACCGCGTGAAGAAGACCGCCAAAGCCTCGGCGCACGGCCATGACCACGAGCATTGCATCGAGGACGCCCTGGCGGCAGCCGAGAAGCTGTGCGCCGAGAAGGACCTGCGCTTCACGCCGCTGCGCCGTCGCGTGCTGGAGCTCGTATGGTCGAGCCACAGGCCGGTCGGCGCCTATGCCCTGCTCGACGAGCTGCGCAACGAGGAGCTGGGTTCGGCCCCGCCCACGGTCTACCGCGCGCTCGATTTCCTGATCGACAACGGCCTGATCCATCGCATCGAGCGCATGAACGCCTTCGTCGGTTGCAGCCATCCCGGCGAAGCCCATCGCGGCTTTTTCCTGATTTGCGGCGAGTGCGGCAATGCCGAGGAACTGCACAGCGACGGGCTGGCCGAGACGATTGCCGCCAGCGCCGGCCGCCGCGGCTTCGCCGCGCGCGACATGACCCTGGAAGTCACGGGCACGTGCGCTGACTGCCGACGCGCCTGAGTCCCCTGGTTCAGACATGACGACCGTCTACAAGATCGTCGCTGCCGATCTCTGGCAGGCGGCGGAAAGCAATGGGGTCTTCGCCGGCGCCGGAATAGACCTGGACGATGGTTTCATTCATTTGTCCACGGCAGCGCAGGCAAGGCGGACGGCTCGGCTGTACTTTGCCGGCCAGGGCGATCTCGTGCTGGTAGCGGCGGACGGAGCGCAACTCGGGGATGCACTGAAGTACGAGCCTTCCCGCGACAGCGATCTGTTTCCGCACCTCTACGGGCCTCTGCCGCTGACGGCGGTGCTGTCGGTGCGACCGCTGCCTCTCGGCACCGATGGCGATCACATCTTCCCGGATGACGTGGTCTGACTGAAGTATTGGCCGACGGACCGGCGGCTCGCAGACTATCGGCATGCATATTGCGACAAGGCAGCCCGACTCCTAGAGTCTAGCGGGGCTTCAAAGGAGCACAGCCGATAAAAGGGAGACTGTCATGGAGATCAGCCGTCTGCGTCGTCGTCACGTCGTCTCATTGCTCGGAGGTGGTGCCGCATTCGGTGTGTCGCGCCGGGCGTTCGCTCAAGCAGAGCCGCCCAAGCCGGCCCAGATCGTGGTCAATCATTCCGGCGGGTCGATGGGCAGCGCCATGCGCAAGGCCTTCTTCAACGGGTTCGAAAAGAAGTACGGTATCCGCGTCGTCGAGACGAGCCCGGTGGACTTCGGCAAGCTGCGCGCCATGGTCGATTCGGGCAACGTCGAGTGGGATTTGACCGAGATCGGCGGCCAGGACGCCATCCGCGCCGGCAAGGCCAACCTCCTCGACAAGGTCGATCCCAAGATCGTCGATCGCTCGAAGTATCCGGAGACGGCGCAGAACCCCTACGTCTTCGCCTCGTCGGTCTACACCACGATCATCGGTTACCGCACGGACGTCTTCAAGAACGGCAGCCAGCCCAAGAGCTGGGCCGACTGGTGGGACGTGAAAAAGTTCCCCGGCGCACGCTCGATGCGCAACCATCCGACCGACAATCTCGAGTTCGCGCTGATCGCCGACGGCGTGCCGAAGGACAAGGTCTATCCGATCGACTTCGACCGCGCCTTCAAGAAGCTCGACCAGATCAAGCCGCACGTCACGGCGTGGTGGTCGACCGGCCAGCAGCCGGCCCAGCTCCTGCTCGACAAGGAGGTCGTGCTGGCGACCGGCTGGAACGGGCGCTTCTACGACATCATCAAGAAGGGCGCACCGGTCGAGATCGAGTGGAACGAGGGCGCCCTGAAGCAGGGCAGCTTCGCCATCCCGCGCGGGGCGAAGAATCCGTACTGGGCGAACAAGATGCTGGCCGAGCTCGCAATACCGCAGCAACAGGCGGTCTATGCTTCGGAGCTCGGCTATCCTGGCCTCAATCTCGAATCGCTGAACTTCGTCGACGCCAAGGTGAAGCCGTATCTGCCGACGCAGTATCTCGACAAGCAGTTCTGGATCAGTGACGAGTGGTACGCCGAGCACGGCACCAAGGCTGCCGAGCTGTGGAACGCCTGGATGCTGAAGAAGGCGTGAGCGGCCCCCAGTGAGCAACAGGGGATCGGCCGACCTCCTGATCGAGGGGGTCGGGAAGCGCTTCGGCGAGGTCGTGGCGCTGGACGGCGTCTCGCTGCAGGTGGCGCAAGGCGAGCTCCTGACGATCCTCGGCCCGAGCGGCTCGGGCAAGACCACGCTTCTGAAGGTCGTCGCCGGCTTCGAATCGCCTGACGGAGGATCGGTAAAGGTGGGCGGGAAGGAGATCACCGCCCTACCGCCGGCGAAGCGCGACATTGGCATGGTGTTCCAGAACTATGCGCTGTTTCCCCATCTCACGGTGCGGGGCAACGTCTCGTTCCCGCTCGAGATGCGCAACGTGGCCCGGGCGGAGATCGACCGGCGGGTTGCCGAGGCCATCGCCATGGTCGAGCTCGAGGGCTATGAGCGACGCCTGCCGCGCCAGCTCTCCGGCGGCCAGCAGCAGCGCGTGGCGCTGGCCCGCGCCATCGTCTTCAATCCGCGCCTGCTGCTGCTCGACGAGCCGTTCGGCGCGCTCGACCGCAAGCTGCGCGAGACCATGCAGCTCGAGGTCCGGCGCCTGCAGCGCAAGCTCGGCCTGACCACGATCTTCATCACCCACGACCAGGAAGAGGCGCTGGTCCTGTCGGACCGCATCGCCGTGATGAACCAGGGCGCGATCCAGCAGGTCGCCACGACGACCGAGATCTATGAACGGCCGGCCAACGATTTCGTCGCCGACTTCGTGGGCGAGAGCAACATCTTCCACGGCGCAATGAGCGCGCCGGGCACGGTCGCACTGGACAACGGGCGCACGCTGAAAGTCGCCAGCAGTCTGGCGGCCGGCCGCAAGGTCGGCGTGCTGATGCGACCGGAACGCTTCTCGCCCGGTGGCACCAATGCCTTCACCGGCGAGGTGATGGAGGCGGTCTATCTCGGCACGTCCTTCAAGCTGCGTCTCGCCTGCGAGGGCGGCATGGAACTGCTCATCCGCCTGCCGGCGAAGGGTTCGCTGCCGGCGACCGGCGCGCGGATCGAGGTCGGTATCGAGCCGGACGCCATTCATGTGTTCTGATCATGTGGACCGCGGGCCTCCCGGCCCGCTCATGCTCTTCGGAGCGCGGACCTCCAGGTCCGCTCATGGTCATGATGCGGACCTGGAGGTCCGGGCTCCTTATGAGCGGGCCTGGAGGCCCGCGGTCCAATGAGCGGCCGTGTCGCCTGGCCGGCGCTGCCGGCGCTGATCCTGCTGTTCGTGTTCTTCCTCTTTCCGGTCGTGCGCATGCTGGGCTTCAGCCTCGAGGGCGGAACGCTCGAATGGTACGCCAAGGCGCTGGGCGAGGGGCTGTACCTGCGCGTGATGTGGAACACCTTCGAGATCGCCCTGCTGGTCACGTTGCTTTGCCTGCTCCTGGGCTATCCACTGGGCTTCCTGATCGCCACCACGACGCCGGGCTGGGCGACGCTGGGCTTCGTCTTCGTGCTGCTGCCGCTCTGGACCTCGGTGCTGGTGCGCACCTACGCCTGGATGGTGCTGCTCGGCCGCAACGGCGTGTTCAACCGCATGCTGATGGACTGGGGCATCACCAGCGATCCCGTCCCGATGCTGCACAACTTCACCGGGGTGCTGATCGGCATGGTCCATGTCCTGCTGCCCTACATGGTCCTGCCGATCTACGGCGCGGTGCGGCGGGTCGATCCGGCGGTCGTCGCGGCGGCGGCGGGGCTGGGCGCTTCGAGCTGGCGCATCTTCTGGCGTGTCTACATTCCGCTGACGCTGAACGGCATCTTCGCCGGCTGCGTGCTGGTGTTCGTGCTGTCGCTGGGCTTCTTCATCACGCCGGCGCTGCTGGGCGGCGGCCGGGTCATCATGATCGCCGTGCTGATCGAGCAGCAGGTGCGTGAGGCGTTGAACTGGCCGTTCGCCGCCGCCCTGTCGGCCGTCCTGCTGGTCGCGACCTTTGCCGTCTATGCGCTGGCCCAGCGCTTCACCCAGCCGGAGGTACGCACGTGACGGGCAAGCCGCTCAGCCGCCGCCTGCTGGTCGCCGCCGGTGCGCTGATCTACCTCTTCCTGATGCTGCCGATCCTGGTGGTGTTCCCGATCTCGCTGAGCTCGGCGCCCTACCTGCAATTCCCGCCGCCAGGCCTGTCCTGGCAGTGGTACGAGCGCTACCTCGACGACCCGCAGTGGATCGATGCCACCTGGCGCTCGCTCTACATCGGCGGCGCCACGGCCGTCCTGGCGCTGCTGCTGGGGGTGCCGCTCGCCTTCAGCCTGGCGCGCGGCCGGTACCTCGGCCGCGTCCTGGTCGATCGCCTGGCGCTGGCGCCGATCATCGTGCCGACCATCATCCTGTCGGTCGCGGTCTATGGCGTGTTCGCCAAGCTCAAGCTGATCGGCGCCTGGTATGGCCTGGTGCTCGCCCACACCGTGCTCGCGCTCCCGTTCGTCGTCCTTGTGATGACAGCGGGCCTGCGCGACTTCGACCGCTCGCTCGAGCAGGCAGCCGCGGGCCTGGGCGCCAGCCGCTGGCGGACGCTGACCCGCGTGACCCTGCCGCTGCTGCGGCCGAGCCTGGTGTCGGCGGGGCTGCTCGCCTTCATCTCGTCGTTCGACGAGGTCGTCGTCGCGCTGTTCCTGGCTGGCGCCAACATGACGCTGCCCAAGAAGATGTTCGACAATATCCTGATGGAGATCGATCCGACCATCGCCTCGGTGTCGGTGATCCAGATCCTCCTGGTCTCCATCGTCATGGTGCTGATCGGCCGCTTCGGTCGGGGCCTCCGGGACAGCGCGCGTTAGGAGCACAGCATGGCCGATTCCGTCTTCCACAAGGACTTCAAGTCGATGCCGTGGTGGTGGGAATGGTGGCATCCCAACACCGAGCTGTCGCAGGACCCGCCGCGCAAGTCCGACGTGCTGGTGGTCGGAGCGGGCTACGGTGGCCTGTCGACGGCGCTGGAGCTGGCGCGATCGGGCGTCGAGGTGACGGTTCTGGAGCGCGGCGCTTTCGGCGACGGCGCCAGCACGCGCAATGGCGGCGGCGTCAGCGGCGGCGCGACGCTGGGCAAGGGCTTCTCCGGCAAGGGCGTCCGCAGCGATCCCGAGGAATGGAAGAAGGTGATGTCGCGCATGCTGAGCGACGCCGCCGATTCGCTGAGCCAGGTCGAGACCGTCATCCAGCGCGAGGGCATCGAGTGCTACTGGCGCATGAACGGAC
>JAEZIF010000428.1 GCA_023416135.1 Pseudomonadota bacterium | reverse complement strand
CCCCCGCCGGGGGCCGCTATTCCCGGCGCGGGGCGCGCGGCCCCCCGCGCCGACGCCACGGTGGTCGTCCACAATTGCACGTCGTTCCTCCCCTGCAAGCCTGCTGCTTTCGTTGTCGGACAGACCGGCAGCGATGTAAACTGCCTTAACATGAGCTGGAAAAAGCGCGATCGCGAGGAGCGCGGCTATCATCATGGCAATTTGCGCGAGGCGCTGATCCAAGCCGCGCGGGAGCTGATTGCCGAGAAGGGCCCTGCGGGCTTCACCTTTGCCGACGCCGCGCGCTCGGCCGGTGTGAGCGCCGCCGCGCCCTATCGCCATTTCCGCGATCGCGATGCCCTGCTGGCCGACGTCGCGCGCGAGGGCTTCCAGCGCTTCGAGGCCATGCTTTCGACGGGCTGGGCCGGTGGCAAGCCAGACCCGCTGACGGCCTTCAACAACATCGGCAAAGCCTATCTCGCCTTCGCCCGTGCCGAGCCTGCCTATTACGCGGCGATGTTCGAGGCCGGCCTGCCGCCCGATCTCAACGCCGAGCTGCGCACGGCCGGCGATCGCGCCTTCGCCGTCCTGCGCACCGCCGCTGACTCCCTGGTTGGACTGCTGCCGGCCGGCAAGCGGCCGCCCGCCCTGATGATGAGCCTGCATGTCTGGGCGATGGCGCACGGCATCGCCTCGCTGTTCGGCCGTGGCGATGCCGGCCGGCGCACCCTCCCGATGACGGCCGAAGAGCTGCTGGAATCGCAAATGCTCATTTATCTGCAGGGATTGGGTTTTCCTCAAAAAGTCTGACCGGCCCTTGACTCCGCCGGCCAGGATACCCAATGTAAATGTCGTTAACATTTACATCCGTTAACGTCGAACGAGGGAGCCCCCGCCATGACGGGCAGCCTGATGGAAAGACTGGACGACATCCCGAAGCCCGCCTGGATCGCTCTTCTGGTCGTGAGCTTCATCCTCTTCTGGCCGATCGGCCTCGCCCTTCTCATCTACCTGAAATGGAGTGGACGCATGTTTTGCTCTCGCCGTTATGGCCACTGGTCGGGACCTGAGGGCCGCGAAGCCCGCCGCGAGGCGCGCGAGGACTGGCGCGCCTGGAAGCGCCGCCATCGCTGGGGCGGCCAGAGCAGCGGCAATGTCGCCTTCGACGAGTACCGCGAAGAGACGCTGCGCAAACTCGACGAGGAGCAGCGCGAGTTCCGTGACTTCCTCGACCGGCTGCGCGCCGCCAAGGATCGCGCCGAGTTCGACCAGTTCATGAACGAACGCCGCAACCGGCCGCCCGCCGCCGAGCCACCGGCCCCTGCTCCCTCCGCTTAGGAAAGCCGGCTCTCCGCCCCTCCCGTCGCCCCGACGGGAGGGGTTTTCGTTGTCAGTAGTCCAACTTCATCGGCAAGCGCGGCTCGACCGACCGTTCGGCGAGATCGAGCAAGACGGCAAAGGCATAGCGGGCGTCCCGCTCGAGTGGCGCGGCATTGGCCAGTCCTTCGTGCCCCCAGGCGGCGACGATGTCGGCATCCGCCTTCCAGGCCGCCGCATTGAGTTCCTCGAGTTGGCGGCGCAGCATCGAAGTCGAGCCTACGACGACACGCCGGCCGTCGACGTCCTCGCCCTCGAAGGTGAACTCGAACGGGTTGGGCAGCCACAGTTCCACATTGCGCACGAGGTGGGAGTAGCGCGAACGAAAGCCCGCGAGGTTGCTGCGCATCAACGCGGGATCGTTGTCCCATTCATCGGGCAGGCTGACCGGCCGGCGCACCGCCAGATGCTCGGCATAGGCCGCCCACAGGACCAGCGAGCCGAAACCGTCCCACCCCGGTCGGCCCGTGTAGTAGGGCGCATCGAGATCCTCGCTCCAGTCGAACGGATGAGCGATCCGGTCGCCGAGCGACTGGTTGAGCGCGACACGCCAGGCGAGGATCGAGTGGAGGACTTCCTGCATATCCGGCTCAGAGTCACCGGAGCCGACCCGGCGCCCGCTTCGGAACTGCGTGCCGCGCTCGCGAGCCGTTCTCTCGGAAACATTGTCCCACTCACCGACATAGTAGCGCGTGAGCGGCCCGACATAGACGTCGAGGGCCACGAACGAGGGGTCCCTTTTGCCTTGGCAGGCGGTCATCCCGCCTCTGCAACTTACAGTTGTTCTAGTTTGTTCTTCGCGGGAACCATCGAAAGCAAATACTTCAGTGACAGTGCGCGCATGGTCATTCCTTGCGAACGGCAAGCGCTGCACTGCCTTCAGGAAACACTACACTTGGTAGTACTCCCTGAAGGATGCTGTCGAGGACTCAATAACGCGAGGGGCGCCTATTGCGGCTCGATATTGAGGCCCTTCACCAGCTCGATCCAGACCGGACCCTGCTCCGCCAGGATCTTCTCGAAGAAGACATGGCCCTGAGCCGCCGTGTCGATGCCGAAGGTATCGAGGATCTTCTGGATGCGCTCGCTCTTGCCCGCCTCGACCATCATGTCGGAAAGCTTGACCACGATGTCCTTGGGCATCGCGGCTGGCCCGACCAGGCAGATGAAGCCCTGCACCTGGAAGGCCTTGTCGGTGACCCCCTGCTCGATGAAGGTCGCGACCTCCGGCAGCTTGCGCATGCGCGTGGTAGTCGGGACGGCGATCGCCCGGCCGTTGCCGCTTTGCAGCACCGCTGCGGCCGCGGCGTAGCTGCCGCTGCCGCCTTGCACCGCACCGGAGCCGACGTCGATCCACATCGGCGCCTCGCCGCGATAATGGACCGCTTCCATCTTGAGCCCGAGCGAGCGGTTCAGGGCCTCGACGGCGCAATGGCTGTAGGAGCCCGCGCCGTAGGTGCCGAGGCTCACCTTGTTGTTGCGGGCGTACTCGGCGAACTCCTTGATGTTCTTGGCCGGCACGTTCTTGTTGACGATGGTCGGCAGGTGGCCTGCGTCCATCCACGAGATCGGGACGAAGTCCTTGTCGGGATCGTAAGGCAGCTTCTTGAACAGCACCTTGTTCATGATCATCGTGGTCGAGATCGTCCACATTAGCGTGTAGCCGTCGGGCGCGGCGCTCTTGACCTGCTCGGCGGCGATGGCGCCGCTCGCACCGGCCTTGTTCTCGACATGCACGGGCTGTCCGGTCTTCTGGGCAATCGCCTCGCCGTAGGCGCGGGCGAAGGTGTCGGTGAGACCGCCGGCCGGATAGCCGCAGATGATCTTGATGGGCTTGGAAGGCCAGACCTGGGCGATGGCCGGGGCCGGAAGAGCGGCCGCTGCGACGGCGGCCGAACCATAGCGCAGCAACTCGCGACGCGACGCACGCACGATCATGAACATCCTCCCTGCGGCGCGCCTTGTTGATGTTGACGGTCTTGGCCGTTTTGATCGCGCCAGCCTTCAGCATGGCTGCGAATTCAGTGTCCGTAAAGGCGGGTTCGTGGCGGCCGAAAGGCAGCGGTTCGCTGGCCGATTACTGCGGCTCGATGTTCAGGCTCTTGATGACGTCGATCACCACGGGCCCTTCCTCATCCAGCACCTTCCGGAAATAGGCGCGGTCGCGGGCCGCCTCGTCGATGCCGAAGCTGTCGATGATCTTCTGGATGCGCTCCGTCCTGCCGCCTTCGACCATGAGATCGGAGAGCTTGCTCACGATCTCCTCCGCCGTACCCGCAGGGGCGCAGCAGCCGACCCAGCCGCGCACCTGGAAGGCCTTTTCCTGGAGGCCCTGCTCCACAAAGGTCGGCACGCCCGGCAGCTTCTTCATGCGCTCCAGCGTCGGTACGGCAATCGGCCGCCAGCCCCCGACTGCAGCACGGCGTTCGCCGAGGCGTAGCTGCCGCTGGCGCCCTGGACGACGCCCGAAGCAACGTCCTGCCACATCAAGGCTTCGCCGCGGTAGTGGACCGCCTCCATCTTGAGGCCGTAGTGACGGTTGAGGGTTTCGGCGACGACATGGGCGTACGAGCCGATGCCGTAGGTCGCGAGCGACACCTTGCGGTCGCGCGCCCAGGCGGCGAACTCGGGAATCGTCCTGGCCGGCACGTCCTTGTTGATGATGGTCGGCAGATGGCCGGTGTTGAACCAGGCGACCAGGGCGAAATCCTTGTCGGGATCGTACGGCAGCTTCCTGAACAGCACCTTGTTCTGAACCATCGTCGTGGAGTTGGTGAACATCAGCGTGTAGCCGTCGGCCGGCGCGCTCTTCACCATCTCTGCGCCGATCGCGCCGGCAGCACCCGTCTTGTTCTCCACCACGACAGGCTGGCCGGTCTTTTGACTTACTTACTCGCCGTAGGCGCGGGCGAATACGTCGGTCAGTCCGCCCGCCGGATAGGTGACGATGATCCTGATCGACTTGCTCGGCCAGTCCTGCGCAATGGCGGGTGCCGGCAGTGCGGCCAAGGCGGCAGCCGATCCGTAACGCAAGACCTCGCGGCGCGTCGCCGGCGTCAACGGGCGGACAATCATCTCTGCCTCCCGGACGCGTCTTTGAGTGACGGTCTTCTACGCTACGCTGTCTTGGTCGCGCCCGACTTCAGCATGGCGTCGATCTCGGCAGCGGTAAAGCCAGCCTCGCGCAGGATCTCGACGCTGTGCTCGCCCAGGCGCGGCTGCAGGCGCGTCACCTCGGGCTTGGTCTTGCTGAAGCGCGGTGGGATGTCCGGCATGCGCAGCGTGCCCTCGGTCGGATGCTCGACTTCCTTCCAGAAGCCGGTGGCCTGCAGCTGAGGATCGACGAACAGGTCGTCGAGCGTGTTGACCGGCCCGTGCGGCACGTTCGAGGTCTTGAGCAACTCGACCCATTCGGCGTTGGTGCGGGTGGCGCAGATCTCGGCCAGGGTCGCATAGTAGTGCTCGACGTTCTTCAGGCGATTGGCGAGCGAGGTGAAGCGCGGATCGGCGCCGAGTTCGGGCCGGCCGATCAGGCCGCAGAATTCCTTCCAGTGCCCGTCGGTATAGGGCAGCAGCGCGAAGTAGCCGTCCTTCGACGGATACGGACGCCGCTCCTTGTTCAGCACCCGCTTGTAGCCCGCCGTCTCGATCGCCGGCTTGAAGGTCTCGCCGTAAAGATGCTCGACCATCACGAACGAGACCAGAGTTTCGTACATCGGCACTTCGACGGACTGTCCCTTGCCCGTACGCTCGCGCGCGAACAAGGCCGCCAGCAAGGCAGAGACCACGCCGTTGGAACTGGTCTTGTCGGCGACGATCGTCGGCAGGAAGCGCGGCTGGCCCGCCACGACGGTCTGCAGGGCGGCAAGGCCCGATCCCGCCTGGATGATATCGTCGTAGGCTGCCTTCGGCCCCATTGGGCCGGCGGAGCGATAGCCGTACGTCGCGAGGTAGACCAGCCGCGGATTGATCTTCTCGAAGGCCTCGTATTCCACGCCCAGCCGCTTGGCGGGTTCTGGCCGGTAGTTGTGCATCAGCACGTCGGCGGTCTCGGCGAGCTTGAACAGCGCATTGCGGCCGGCGTCCTGCTTGAGGTCGAGGACGATCGAGCGCTTGGAGCGATTGCAGCCGAGATAGAAGGCCGCCATGCCGGGATTGCGCGCCGGCCCGAGCTGGCGCGTGGTGTCGCCTTCAGGCGGTTCGATTTTCACCACATCGGCGCCGAGATCGCCCAATTGCTGCGCTGCCCACGGTCCCAGCACGACCGTGGTGCAATCGAGAATCCGAACGCCGGCCAACGGACCCGCCATGTACCTTTCCTCCCTTCCAGTTGTTTCATCTGCCTGAAGCACAGGGCGTCCGGTTGGAATTTGCCGGAATGTGCCCGTATTCAGCATTCCCCTGGTCGGAATCCGCTCTAGCACGCGGGCCCGAGCCCGGCCACAGATCGGTCACGCGCTGCAGAATGGATGCCGACGCCGGCGCTTGCGTACCCCTTTGCATCGGGAAACGCGCAACGTCACCCCGACCAAACAGGAGGCTGTAATGCGTGGAGTTGTGATGAAGACCGTCCTGGCTGCCATGATCGCCGGCTCCGGCCTGCTCGTCGCCACTCAGGCCAGTGCCCACGATCGCTGGGACAAGTGGGACCGCTGGGAGCGCAAGCACCACTGGAAGCACTCGAAGCACTCGCGTGGCTATGGCCGGCCGTCGCGCGTGATCGTCGAACGACCGGTGTTCGTGGCGCCCGCACGCCCGGTTTATGTGGCGCCCATGGCTCCGGCCTACGGCTACGGCGGCGGCTACCAGCAGGACCCCAGCGTAAACTTCAATTTCAGCTTCCCGCGTTGAAAACGGCCCTCACGCTCCTCTCCCCCGCTCGGGGTAGAGGGGCGTGAAGTCGGGCCGAGATGGCCTTCGACCCGGTTGACTCCTGGCGTTTGCGCCCTATTGTGGCGTCCATGCTGCGACTGACGACGCTTCGACTTATTGGCTGATCCGTCGCTCCGGTAACTCCGGGGCCCTGCGGATCGCTTGTCGTTTCGTCTCATCCAATCCATCAGTCGCCGCCACCCTTTCCGTTTGTATCGCAGTGTTCGCCCAAGAGCCGTTGGCCGTGCGCGGCGCGAGGAGTCTATCGATGTCATCCCAGAAACCCATGATGCCGACCGCGGGCGAGAAGTACGTTCCCTTCAAGCCCATCGACCTGCCGAACCGACAATGGCCGTCCAAGGTGATCACCAAGGCGCCGATCTGGTGCGCGGTGGACCTCCGGGACGGCAACCAGGCGCTGATCGAACCGATGGATTCGGACCGCAAGACGCGGATGTTCAAACTGCTCTGCGACATGGGCTTCAAGGAGATCGAGGTCGGCTTTCCGGCCGCGTCGGAGACCGACTTCGATTTCGTGCGCGAGCTGATCGAACAGAAGATGATCCCGGACGACGTCACCATCCAGGTGCTGACGCAGAGCCGGCCCGAGCTGATCGAGCGCACCTTCGAGGCATGCCGCGGTGCCAAGCGCGTCATCGTCCACCTCTACAACTCGACCTCGACCTTGCAGCGTCGTGTCGTGTTCGGCATGGACTACTCAGGCATCATCGACATCGCCGTGTCGGGCGCCAGGTTGGTCAAGCAACTGGCTGACGCCGATCCCGGCACCGAATGGGTCTACGAGTATTCACCCGAAAGCTTCACCGGCACGGAGCTCGAGTTCGCGCGCGACATCTGCGCGGCGGTCTGTGACGTCTACCAGCCGACGCCGCAGAAGAAGATCATCATCAATCTGCCGGCGACGGTCGAGATGGCCTCGGCCAATGTCTATGCCGACCAGATCGAATGGTGCCATCGCAACTTCAAGTATCGCGATTCGATGATCCTGAGCCTGCACCCGCACAACGACCGCGGCACGGGAGTGGCGGCGGCCGAGCTCGGCTATATGGCCGGCGCCGACCGAATCGAGGGCTGCCTGTTCGGCAACGGCGAGCGCACCGGCAACGTCGACCTGGTGACGCTCGGCCTCAACATGTTCACCCAGGGCGTCGATCCGGAAATCGATTTCTCCAACATCAACGAGATCCGCCAGACGGTCGAATACTGCAACCAGCTGCCGGTCCACCCGCGCCATCCCTACGGCGGCGATCTGGTGTTCACGGCCTTCTCGGGCTCGCACCAGGACGCCATCAACAAGGGCTTCAAGGCGCTGCAGGCCTCGAACAGCAAGGTCTGGGAGGTGCCCTACCTGCCGATCGATCCGGCCGATCTCGGCCGCAGCTACGAAGCGATCATCCGCATCAACAGCCAGTCGGGCAAGGGCGGCGTCGCCTACATCCTGAAGACCGACTACGGCATCGACATGCCGCGTCTTCTCCAGGTCGAGTTCTCCAAGGTGATCCAGCAGATCGCCGACGAGACCGGCAAGGAAATCCAGCCGGCGCTGATCTGGGACACCTTCCGCAAGGAGTATCTCGAGAACCGGACACCGGTCGACTTCGTCAGCCACACCACCGTGCCCGAGCCCGGTCATCCCGACGTGCGCCTTCTCGACGCCCAGGTGATGTTCAACGGCCAGGGGCGGAAGATCAGCGGCCGCGGCAACGGCCCGATCGCGGGCTATGTCGATGCGCTGGGCAAGAACTGCGGCGTCGGCATCCGCGTGCGCGACTATCACCAGCACGCCACCGGCGCCGGCTCCGATGCCCAGGCCGTCAGCTTCATCGAAGCTGAAACGAGCGACGGCCGCGTGCTCTGGGGCGTCGGCATGGACTCCAACATCGTTACCGCCTCGTTGAAGGCAGTGACGTCAGCAGCGAATCGGTCGGTCTCCGCCAAATAGCGATACCGTCCCACAGCAGTGCGCTCTACCATCGGAGCGGGCGGGAACTTCCCGCCCGCTCTTCGTCTTTCTGGAGGTTCGCATGCATCGCTTCGCTCCCGCCGTCTACCTGCTTGCCGGCGCAGTCATCGGCGGCTTGGCCGTGGCCTGCACCGCGGGGGCCAATCAGCCCAACATGCAGGCGGCGCTCGGTTCCCTTCAGGCAGCGAAGGTCGAACTGATCCAGGCGCGGCCCAACAAGGGCGGCCATCGCGACCGCGCCATCAACTTCGTCAACGCCGCCATCTCCGAGACCGAGGCCGGCATCAACTACGCCGGCAACTGACGCGCCATCGAACGGACCCGTCCCATGCTCCGCTCGTCTTCCAGGTCGCCGGCCGTAATCCCGATCACCGGCATCACCATCGGCGCGATCGCCGAAACCAGGGCCGGCAATTACGCCAAGTGAGGCCGGTTGATCTCGACGACACCGCGGTTTAGCGCGTAGAAGGGCGGACATGGCCAAAGCGAAAAAGACCGCCCCCCGCAAGAAGCGTCCGGCGACTGCGCCGGACGCCGACCTGCTCGCCGCCCTGATGAAATGGGCAAAAGCTGCCGGCGCCGATTCGGCCGACGCGCTCTACGTCAACGGCGAGGCGATCTCCGTCGCCCAGCGCATGGGCAAGCGCGAGAAGCTCGAGAGCAGCGAAGGCCGGGATCTCGGCCTGCGTGTCTTCGTGGGCCAGCGCCAGGCCTTCGTCTCATCGACCGACTTCGCGCCGGCAGCCCTGCGGGCGCTGGCCGGCCGCGCCGTCGACATGGCGCGCGCCGTCCCCGAGGATCCGGTGTGCGGCATCGCCCCGGAAGAATTGCTGGCCAGGAGCTGGCCCGATCTCGACCTCAGCGACAGGAAACGACCATCGGCCAAGACGCTGCTCGCGATGGCGGCGGAGGCCGAGGATGCCGCCCGCGCCGTCAAGGGCGTGACCAATTCGGAGGGCGCCGAGGCAAGCTGGGGCCGGACTTCGGTGATGCTGGCGGCCAGCAACGGCTTCTCCGGCGGGTACCGTCGCAGCGGCTATTCGTTGTCCTGCGCAGTGCTGGGCGGCGAAGGCACGGCCATGGAGCGCGACTACGAATGGTCGAGCGCGGTCCACCTGGAAGACCTCATGACGCCCGGCAAGGTCGGCCGCAACGCCGGCAAGTTCGCCGTCCGTCGCCTCAACCCACGCAAGGCCAAGAGCGCCCGCTTGCCGGTGGTCTACGACCGTCGCGTCTCGGGCGGCCTGCTCGGCCATCTCGCCGGCGCCATCAACGGCCGCGCCGTGGCACGCGGCACCTCGTTCCTGAAGGACAGGATGGGCGAGAAGATCTTCGCCGACGGCATCCGCATCCTCGACAACCCGCATCGCAAGCGCGGCCTGGGCAGCCGCCCGTTCGATGCCGAGGGGCTGCCGACCAAACGCTATGCCGTGATCGACGACGGCCGGCTCACGACCTGGCTGCTCGATCTCGCCGCTGCCCGCCAGCTCAACCTCGCGCCCACGGGCCATGCCGCGCGTGGAACCTCCGGCCCGCCCTCGCCTACGACCTCGAACTTCTATCTCGAGAAAGGCAAGCTCTCGTTCGATGAGCTTCTGGGCGACATCAAGAGCGGCCTCTACATCACCGACCTGATCGGCTTCGGCATCAACGGCGTGACCGGCGACTATAGCCGCGGCGCCTCGGGCTTCTGGATCGAGAACGGCAAGCTCGCCTGGCCGGTCAGCGGCATAACCGTGGCCAGCAACCTGAAGGACATGTTCCTCAACATGACCCCGGCCAACGACCTGCAATTCAAAGGCTCGACCAATGCGCCGACGGTGCGAATCGAGGGCATGACCATCGCCGGGTCGTGATAGTGTGGGGGCATGAAACCCCTCTCCACGACAACGCTCCTCGCCGCAACGACGACATTCCTCGCCGCGCCAGCACTGACGCCCGCTCACGCTCAAGGGGGCGACTTCCGCGACTGCCTGCAGACCATCAAGTCCGAGGCGACTCGACAGGGCGTGTCGGCCGCCATCGCCGACGGCGCCTTTCGCAACCTGACGCCAGACCAGAAGGTGGTCGACCTCGATTCCAGGCAGCCCGAGTTCTCGCTGACCTATTCCAAGTACGTCGGCAGCACGGTGTCGAACGACCGCATCGTCAAGGGCCAGCAGCGCCTGGCCCAGCATCGTGCGTTGCTCGGCCAGTTGCAGGCCGAGTACGGCGTGCCGCCGCAATACATCATGGCCTTCTGGGGAATCGAGACCAACTACGGCGGCTTCATGGGCGACTTCCAGGTCGTGCGCTCGGTGGCGACGCTCGCCTGCATGACCAAGCGCCGCGACTTCTTCAGCAACGAGACGGTACAGTCTCTGCGCATCCTCGCCATGAACCACATGACGCGCGAGCAGATGCGCGGCTCGTGGGCCGGCGCCATGGGCAACATGCAGTTCATGCCCTCGACCTTCATGAAGTGGGGTGTCGACCGCACCGGTGACGGCCGCATCGATCTCTGGAACAGCCTGCCCGATGCCTTCGCCTCGGCCGCCAACTTCCTGCGCGGCATCGGCTGGAAGCCACCGCTGCCCGCCGCCGAGGAGGTGTTCCTGCCGAAGAACTTCCCGCTCGACCAGGCCGACACCACGGTCGAGAAACCGGTGCGCACCTGGGCGCAGATGGGCGTGCGCCGGGCGGGTAACGCGGCGTTGCCCACCTCCGACGAGCCGTCGTCGATCATCCTTCCGGCCGGCCATCGCGGGCCTGCCTTCATCCTCTATCCCAACTTCAAGGCGGTGATGAACTGGAACCGTTCGACGCTCTATGCGCTGTCGGTCGCCATCCTGGCGCAGCAGATCGCGGGCGGCCCGCCGGTCATGCAGAGCGCGCCGGCCGACGACGAGCCGCTCTCGCGCAACGCCGTCATCGACATGCAGAACCGGCTGACCCGCCTCACCCTCTACACCGACGAGATCGACGGCCTCCTGGGTCCGAAGACTCGCTCGGCGGTGCGGCTCTACCAGAATCAGATCGGCATGCCCGCCGATGGCCATCCGACGCCCGAGTTCGTCCGGCGTCTGCAACAGGCCCGTTAATAATCCCTCATGCTCCTCTCCTCCTCGGAGAGAGAACATGAGAAATGCCAGGCGGGCTGCAGCAACCGCACCGCGCGCGCGCTGAGGCCGATCGACACCGGCAGCGTCAACGCATTGTCGCCGTCGATCTGCATCGGTTGCTCACGCCGCTCGCCGACGTCGTTCAGCACCGACACGCGCACCAATCGGCCGGACACCACGCGATAGCCGGCCGGGCGCGGCAGGCGGCCCAGCAGCAGCGCCAGGCCGTAGCGGAACGCGTGCGAGCGGCCCCAGCGTTCGAACAGGCAAAACATGCAGGAGCGGATCGCCGAGCGCGGCCGTCGGCGCCACCATGTAGGGGCCGGCATAGAGCACATTCCGTTCGGCTGGAATCAGCCGAACGGAATGTGCCCTTCGAAACCAGAAACACCCTCGCGCGCATTTCCGATCTGATGGAACCGCTCGCGGTTCCATCAGATCGGAAATCGCTCTAGTGCCGACTGCGCGTCACGATCACTGACGACACCTCGTGGCGCGCACCGTCGATCTCGACTTCATTACGCACCGGCTTGTAGCGGCGGGCCTCGATCAATGACCGCCAGACATAGGCCGCCCGGCCGAGCCGGCGCTTGAGCGGCGTGCTGACGCCGGCCACGACCTTGGCGTCGAAACCCGCGCCCGCCATCAGCGAGAAGCAGCGCACATCCGTGCCGTTGACCGCCTCACCCGGGTGTACGTACAGCGCTCCGCCAGACGTCATGGTCCGAGCGACCGCCGCCGAGAAGCCGAGCCCCAGCTCGTGCGCCAGCACGTTGGCCGTGCCCCATCGGCACGATGCCGACGGCGGGCGTCTCATCACCACGGCCGGCCATTCCGTTGACGACCTCGTTGATCGTGCCGTCGCCGCCGGCGACTCGATCATGCCGTAACGATGCGCATCGCAGGCCTCTGCCAGGCGCCGCGCATCGCCCGCCGCCCGCGTCTCCACGATGCCGACCGTCCATCCTTCGCGCCGCACGCCGCTCGCGACGGCATCGACCAGTCCCCGCCGCCGTCCGGCCGTGGGATTGACGATCAGCAACAGGGCTTTGGGGGGATCGAGCTTCATCGAACCGTCACAATCGATTCACAGCCACGCAATCGCCGACATACACAATCCGCTGCGTCCCGCGCAATCGTGCCCAACAGATTTTGTGCCGGTCGAGTCTTAGTCCACATGACCGTGATCGAGCGTAACCAACCTGCCCGCCATCGCGCGATCTTCCTGTCCGATGTCCATCTCGGCACGCGTGGTTGCCAGGCCGAACTGCTCCTCGACTTCCTGAAGAGGAACGAGAGCGAGACGCTGTACCTGGTCGGCGACATCGTCGACGGCTGGCGGCTGAAGCGCTGGTGGTACCGGCCGCAGGCGCACAACGACGTGGTGCAAAAGATCATGCGCAAGGCGCGCAAGGGCACCAACGTGATCTACATCCCCGGCAATCACGACGAAGCGGCGCGGCAGTACCGCCGGCTCACCTTCCGCGACGTGAAGGTCGAGGACGAGGCTCTCCACGTCCAGCCGGACGGCCGAAAGTTGCTGGTGATCCACGGCGATCAGTTCGACGGCATCGTGCGTTATGCCCGCTGACTAGCGATCCTGGGCGACTGGGCCTGCAGCGCCGCCTTGCGCATCGACACCACGTTCAACTGGGCGCGCCGCAAGCTCGGCCTGCCCTACTGGTCGCTGTCGACTTACCTCCAAGCACAGGGTCAAGAACGCCGTCCAGTTCATCGACAACTACGAGCATGCCGTCGCCAGCGAAGCACGCCGCCGCGGCGTCGCCCGCGTGGTGTGCGGCCACATCCACCATGCCGAGATCCGCACCATCGACGGCATCCTCTACTGCAACGACGGCGATTGGGTCGAAAGCTGCTCCGCGCTGGTCGAGGACTTCGATGGCCGCCTGCGCATCGTGCGTTGGATCGAGGAGGTCGCGCGGCGCGACACCATGCTGCCGCAGCTGGCGCCCGTGCGCATGGCGGCGGAGTAGCCTGATTGCGCATCGCCGTCGTCTCCGACGCCTGGCGGCCGCAGATCAACGGCGTGGTGCGCACCATCGAGGCCGTCTCCCGGCTCCTGCGCGGCGACAGCCACGACGTCGAAGTGTTCGGGCCCGACCGCTTCCGCACCCTGCCTTGCCCGAGCTATCCCGAGATCCGGCTCGCGCTGTTCCCCAGCGCGCGCCTGGCGCACATGCTGAGGCTCTATGCACCTGACGCCATCCATCTCGTCACCGAAGGGCCGCTCGGCTGGGCGGGGCGCAATTTCTGCCGGATTCGCGGCATCCCCTTCAACCACTGCCTACCACACGCGCTTTCCCGAATACGTGCACGCCCGCATCCGCCTGCCGCAGTCGTGGAGCTATGCCAGCCTATCCCGCGCGACGCCTGGCGACCCCTGAAGCGCCGCGCCGTACCCGGCGCCGCCGCCTGACCTGTTGAACTCCACCGCGGCGGAACCAATGTTGTGTGGCAGCAACGGAGCGCATCATGGCAGCCCTCAACCACATCATTATCCCGGCCAAGGACAAGGATGCGTCGGCTGAGTTCCTCGCCGGCATCCTCGGCGTCAAGCCCGAGGCGCAGTGGGGGCCCTTCCGGCCCGTCCAGACCAGCAACGGCGTCACCCTCGACTTCGTCGATTCCAAGGACGTGCGCACCCAGCACTACGCCTTCCTGGTGAGCGACGAGGAGTTCGACGCCTCGTTCGCGCGCATCAAGAAAGCCGGGCTCGCCTACTATGCCGACCCGCACAAGAACGGGCGAGGCGAGATCAACCATCACTGGGGCGGCCGCGGCGTCTACTTCGACGACCCGGACGGCCACCTGCTCGAGCTGATCACCAAACCGTACGGGAAGCTGTCTTAGCCCGGGACAACGAGCCTTATTGCACCTCGCTCTCCTCAGCCGTTCGGCGGCTCGCCCGCCTTGATCCAGGCCTGGTAGAGTTTCTTGGTTTCGTCGTTGGGCGGATAGGTACCGGTGATCGGGATGCCCTGAGCGACGCGGATGGCGACGAACTTCTCCAGCCGTTCCTGCTCGAAGGAATCGCGGGCCACCTCGTCGGCAAGATGGCGCGGCACGCAGATGGCGCCGTCCTCGTCGGCGACGATGACATCCCCGGGATAGACGGGCACGCCGCGAATGCCGACCGGCGTCTGCACCTCGACGGGATGCAGGTGGTTCATGCTGGGCGGCGCGGCGGCGGCCGAGCAGTACACCGGAAAATCGTCGATCTTCGAGATCACCGGCGTGTCGCGCATCGCACCGTCGCTCAGCACGCCCGCCACGCCGCGCACCTTCAGCCTCAGCGCCAGGATGTCGCCGATCGTGCCCGAGCGCGTGTTGCCTTCGGTGCCGATCACCAGCACGCAGCCGGCCGGCGTCTCCTCGATCGCCTTGCGCTGGGCCGACGGCGGATCATTGGGCGTCGGCGGTTTGTCGAGATCCTCACGGCCCGGAATGTAGCGCAGCGTGTAAGCCGGCCCGACCAGGCGTGTGGCTTTGGGATTGACCGGGTACACGCCGCTGATCGCGGTATTGCGAAAGCCCCGCTTCAGCATCTGCATCGAGACCGTGGCCGTGCTTGAATACATGAAATTCTTGATGGTCTCGGCCGACAGCGGCTCGACGGTCATGTGCGTTCCCCCTCCTACAACAACGAACCTTGGTTGCCGCTGCCGCCGTCGCGACGGCGCGGCAGAGTCGCCGGACGCGGCGCCGCTCCTGCGCCGTCGGTGACTCGGGCGCCGATCTTGCCGTCGGCGAACTCGATGTTGAGCGTGTCGCCGGCGCGCGTGTCGGCGGCCGCCAGGACCGGATGGCCGTCCTGGTCGCGCACCAGGGCAAAGCCGCGCTGCAACACCGAATGGAAGGAATAGCTCTCGAGCAGCTTGCCGAGCTGGTCGACCTGGCGATGGCCGCGCTCCAGCATTTCCGTCGAGCAGCGACGCAGTCTGTCCGCGTACTGCTCCATGCGATCCGCGCCGCGTTCCATCTTCTGGCGTGTATCGCTGACATAGCGCTTCATCGCGCCGTCCAGCACGCGCGCCTCGGCGCTGAGTGCCTGCTGCTTGGCGACGAGCACTGCCACCGGGCTCACCAGCCGCGCCGCCGCCAGTGCATGGGCCCTGCGGTCGACGAGGCCGCGGGTCGCGAGCGCCAGGCGTTCGCCACTGACGTCCAGCCGCTGCTGGCGCTCTTCGATCAGGCGCAGCGGATCGCCGAGGCCGCGCGCCAGGCCGGTCACGGCGAGCGTCGCCTCGCGCAGCACGCGGTTCATGCAGGCGATGGTGCGATTGCCGAAGTCGAGCGTCTGCGCCATGAGGTCGGCCCGCACCGGGACGGCCATCTCGGCCGCCGCCGTCGGCGTCGGCGCGCGACGGTCGGAGGCAAAATCGATCAGCGTCGTGTCGGTCTCGTGGCCCACCGCGGAGATCAGCGGGATCGTCGAAGCCGCCGCAGCGCGCACCACGATCTCCTCGTTGAAGGCCCACAGGTCTTCCAGGCTGCCGCCGCCACGCGCCACGATCAGCACGTCGGGCCGCAGCACCGGGCCTTCCTTGGGAAGGCGATTGAAGCCCTCTATGGCGCGGGCGATCTCGCCCGCCGCTTTCTCCCCCTGCACCGCCACCGGCCAGACCAGCACGTGGCGCGGGAAACGGTCGGAAATTCGATGCAGGATGTCACGGATCACCGCACCGGAGGGCGAGGTCACGACACCCACGACCTCGGGCAGAAACGGCAGTACCCGCTTGCGGTCGGCATCGAACAGACCTTCGGCCGCGAGCTTCTTGCGCCGGTCCTCCAGAAGCTTCAGCAGCGCGCCTTCGCCTGCGAGTTCCAGGCGGTCGACGATGATCTGGTAGCGCGACGAGCCGGCATAGGTCGTGAGCCTGCCGGTGGCGATGACCTCCAGCCCTTCCTCGATGCGGATGCCGAGCCGTGGGATCGTGCCTTTCCAGCAAACGCCGTCGATCACGGCGTTCTCGTCCTTGAGCCGGAAATAGCAGTGGCCTGAGCGCGGAAACGACGGCTGGCTGATCTCGCCGCGCACGCGCACGCGCGGAAACGCCGTCTCGATCTCGCGCTTCAGGGCAAACGAAAGCTCGGAAACGGTGAATTCCGGAACGTTGCTGATGACCTGTTCGGGGGCCGTCGATTCCATGACGCGACGCTACACCCGCGCATCGATACGGGCGAGTGGACCATTCCACGCGAGCAAGCGTGCATCCGACGTAGCAAGGGAAGCGCCAAGATTGAGCGCAGTTGCGACGATCAGGCGATCAGCAGGATCGTCATGCATGTTCGGCAGCTCATTCGCCGCAATACCGATCATGCCGTCGATCGCCACCTCACGAATTCCCAGGCGCAAGATGCTGGCGCGCCAGTCCCCTATGGGCAGAGCGAGACGGAACTTTCCTTTGCGGATCTTGAGCGAAAGTTCCCAAAACGAAATGGCGGAGACGTGCGCGACGCCGTCGGACACTGCTTGGTCGATCAAATGCTCGGCACGCCGTCCCAGGGCCTTGTCGCCTTCGAGCGCCCATACCAGAGCGCTTGTATCGAGTACGACGCTCATTCCTTGAGGACCTCCCAGTCTTCGGCTGTGGATTCATCAAGGTCGCCCATGTCTATGACCGCCCCCTTGAGAGCACCGATGATTGATTTCGGCTTCTCCACAAAGGGAATGATTTCGGCAACCGGCTTGCCGTTCTTGGTCACGATCACCCGTTCATGCTTGGACGCAACTTCATCCAGCACGCCCAAAAACTTCGCTTTGCACTCCGAGGCTTTCATGGTTTTTGTCATGGCAGAACCCGCGATGTGACCATGGTCATGACCAATGGTCATATTGGCAGAATGAGGCGAGATTTCAAGGGGTTGTGGATATGCGGATTCTGGTTGTCGGCGGCGGTGGCCGCGAACACTCGCTCTGCTGGGCGATCTCCGCCTCGCCCCTGTGTACAAAGCTTTACTGCGCTCCCGGAAATGCCGGCATCGCGCAGGTAGCTGAGTGCGTTGACGTCGCCGCCGAGGACATCGCGGGCCAGCTGGCGCTGGCCCAGCGGGAAAAGATCGACTTCGTCGTGGTCGGACCCGAGGTGCCGCTGTCGATGGGGCTGGCCGACCGGCTGGAGGAAGCCGGCATAAAGGTCTTCGGCCCCTCGCAGAAGGCGGCCCAGCTCGAAAGCTCCAAGGGCTTCACCAAAGATCTGTGCAAGCGCCACGACATTCCGACCGGCGCCTACGAGCGCTTCACCGACGCCGACAAGGCCGTGGCCTACATCAAGGCTCGGGGTGCGCCGATCGTGGTCAAGGCCGACGGGCTTGCCGCGGGCAAAGGTGTCGTCGTGGCCGAGACGGTCGAGCAGGCGATCGAGGCGGCGCGCGACATGTTGTCGGGCAACCGCTTCGGAGCGGCCGGCGCCTCGGTGGTGATCGAGGAATTCCTGGTCGGCGAGGAGATGAGCTTCTTTGCCCTCAGCGACGGCGAGCATGTCCTGCCGCTGATCGGCGCCCAGGACCACAAGCGCGCCTTCGACAACGACGAGGGACCGAACACCGGCGGCATGGGCGCCTATTCGCCGGCACCCATCTTCGACGCGGCGATGCAGAAGCGCACGATGGACGAAATCATCCTGCCCACGGCGCGCGCCATGGCCTCGGACGGCATGCCGTTCAAGGGCGTGTTCTATGCCGGACTGATGATCACGGCGCAGGGCCCGAAGATCTTCGAGTACAACTGCCGCTTCGGTGATCCCGAGTGTCAGGTCCTGATGATGCGGCTCAAGTCCGACATCCTGCCGGCGCTGATCGCCTGCGCCGACGGCGGGCTGAAGCATTTCGACCTGCGCTGGTCCGACGACAGCGCTCTCACGGTCGTCATGGCCGCCAAGGGCTACCCCGACGCCTACGAGAAGGGTACGGAGATCCGCGGCCTCGATGCCGCCGGCAAGGTCGAGGGTGTGCAGATTTTCCATGCCGGCACGAAGTTCGGTGCAGACAACAAGCGCGTGCTGGCCAACGGCGGACGCGTGCTGAACGTCACGGCCATGGCACCGACCGTCGAAGAGGCCCGTAACCGCGCGTACCATGCAGTCGACCTGATCGACTGGCCGGAGGGCTTCTGCCGACGAGATATCGCATGGCGGGTCGTCGGTTCGCGGCGGTGACAGGCCGCGCGCTTCGGGTCTAGTTTCGGTCCATGCCCGACTCACCAGACCTTTCGCAGCGCCTGCTGGCGCAGCTTCGTTTCCCCTGCGGCGACGTGCCGGAACCCGGCACCATCAAGAACGTCGCGCCCGGCATCTACTGGCTGCGCATGCCGCTGCCGTTCCAGCTCAACCACATCAACCTGTGGCTGGTCGACGACGCCGACGGCTGGACCATCGTCGATACCGGAATCAATACGCCCGAGACACGCGAGCTCTGGGAGAAGATCTTCGCCGACGAGCTCGGCGGCAAGCCGGTGAAGCGGGTGATCGCCACCCATCTTCATCCCGACCATGTCGGCCTCGCCGGCTGGCTGTGCAGCCGCTGGGGCGCGCAATTGTCAATGACGCTCGGCGAGTACATGAGCGCCATCGCCGCCCGCAACGACTTCATCGAGAACGAGGACATGCGCGCGGCCCATCTGGCGCGCAACGGCGTGCCGTCCGAGCGCATCGCTCTGTTCCATCGTCACAAGGGCGGCTACGCCAAGGGCGTGGGGCCGCTGCCACCGACCTTCCAGCGCCTGATCCATGCTCATCCCATCACGCTGGGTGGTCATCGCTGGGACGTCATCGTCGGCCGCGGTCACGCGCCCGAGCATGCGTCGCTGTGGTGCCCCGAGCTCAATGTGCTGATCGCGGGCGACCAGGTGCTGCCCAAGATCAGCACCAACGTCGGCGTATGGCCCAACGAGCCGCAGGCCGATGCACTGACCTGGTTCCTCGACGGCTTCTCGCGCTTCCGCCGGCTGCCCGCCAATGCGCTGATCCTGCCGAGCCACGGCTTTCCCTTCATCGGCCTGCATACGAGGCTCGACCAGCTCGTCGCCCATCATGATGCGCGGCTGAACGACATGACGGCAGCCATCGCCCATCGCGGCGCCGAGGGCGCCACCGGCTGGGATATGGTGCCGGTGCTCTTCCCGCGCCATCTCGACAACAACCAGATCGTCTTCGCCTTCGGCGAGACGCTGGCACATCTTCATTGCCTGGAGACGCGGGCTCGCGTGAAGCGTGTCGTCGTCGATGACGTGTATCGCTTCATCGCCGTGGTCGATCCTCACGCCCACCCGCCGGCCGACGATTCGGACACCGACGTCATGGATGTCGGCACGGCTTAGTCAATATCGTGCCCAACGCTAGCGGACGTCCGGCATCTTCTCCTCTTTGCCGACGCCGTCGGTGAAGCGGATCGCCTTGAAGCCGTGGCGTTCGTAGAAGCGTCGACCATGCGTGTTGGCCTGGAAGCATCAGAGGTCCAGTGCCGCCTCGCCCGAGCCCTTGGCGACCTCGATCAACACGATGCCTTTCTCTCCCTCGGCGGCCGTGACGGCGCTTTCGGTCAGGATCACCTTCTCGATGAACCAGCTATCCTATTCTGGCGTGTGCAGCACTCGTGCGATCGTCGCCGCGTCGTCGGCCGTCGCCGGCCGGGTTGAGAAATCCGTCATCGCGGCATATTGAACCCGCCTCAGATGCGCGTCGATCTCTTCGACTTCGACCTTCCCGACCAGTTGATCGCCCAGCGGCCGGTCCAGCCGCGTGACGCTGCGCGCCTGCTCGACGTGGCGCCCGACGGCCTGCATGACCGCACGGTGCGCGACCTGCCGGCACTGCTCAGCCGAGGCGACCTGCTGGTCTTCAACGACACGAAGGTGATCCCGGCAAGGCTCATGGGCGTTCGTGGCGGCACGGCCGGTCGGCAGGACGTCGCCGTTGAGGCGCTGCTGATCCGTGATCTGGGCGGTGGCCGTTGGCTGTCCTTCGCCCGACCGGCCAAACGGCTGCGGCCGGGCGACGGCCTTGTCTTCAAGAATTTTCGAGCCACGGTCGATGCCAAGAACCGCGATGGTTCGGTAGTCCTTGCGTTCGACACGACGGGTCCTGCCTTTCTTGCCGCTCTCGAGCACGGCGGTGCGGTGCCCCTGCCGCCCTACATCCGCGGCGGCGTGGCCGATCGGCAGGACCGTGCCGACTACCAGACCCTCTTCGCCCGTTACGACGGCTCGGTTGCAGCCCCGACGGCGGGTTTGCACTTCACGCCAGACCTGATGGCCTCGCTCGCTGACGCCGGCATCGCCACGGCGAGCGTCACGCTGCATGTCGGCGCCGGCACATTTCAGCCGGTGCGGGTGGACGACACGGACGCTCACACCATGCACGCCGAGTGGGGCGAGGTGCCGGCCGCAACTGCCCAGGCCATCGCCGAGGCGCGTGCCCGGGGAGGCCGCGTCGTCTCGATCGGGACTACGGCGCTGCGTCTGCTGGAAACAGTAGCGCGCTATCACGATGGCGCTGTCGCTGCCTGGACCGGCGAGACCGACATCTTCATCGTGCCGGGCTTTCGCTTTCGTGCGGTCGATCTGCTGCTGACCAACTTTCATCTGCCGCGCTCGACGCTCTTCATGCTGGTGGCGGCCTTCGCCGGCCTGGAGCGGATGAAGGCTGCTTATGCGCACGCGGTGCGCGAGCGATACCGCTTCTATTCCTACGGCGATTGTTGTTTGTTGCGGCGATGAGTCTCTCCTTCGAATTGCTGGGCACGGACGGTGCCGCGCGACGCGGTCGCATCGGCACGGCGCACGGCACGGTGGAGACTCCGGCCTTCATGCCGGTCGGCACCGCGGGCACCGTCAAGGCGATGATGCCGCAGTCGGTCGCCGAAACCGGCGCGGAGATCGTACTCGGCAACACCTTTCACCTGATGCTGCGGCCCGGCGCGGAGCGCGTGGCGGCACTGGGCGGCTTGCACAAGTTCATGAATTGGCCCGGGCCGATCCTGACCGATTCGGGGGGCTTCCAGGTCATGTCGCTGAAGGATCTGCGCAAGCTCGATCCGGACGGCGTGACCTTCAGGTCGCCGATTGACGGCTCGCAGCACCGCCTTACTCCGGAACGATCGATCGATATCCAGAAGCTGCTGGATGCCGACATCACCATGTCGTTCGACGAATGCACGAGCTGGCCGGTGACCGAAGAAGCCGCGGCCTTCTCCATGCGGCTGTCGATGAAATGGGCAGAACGCGGCAAGTGTGCCTTCGCAGCCCGGCCTGGTTATGGCCTGTTCGGTATCGTGCAGGGCAGCATCTTTCCGGCGCTGCGGCTGGAAAGCATCAAGTCGCTGACCGATATCGGCTTCGATGGATACGCCGTCGGCGGCCTGGCCGTCGGCGAAGGCCAGGAGACCATGTTCGGTGTCCTTGATGTGACCATTCCTGCCCTGCCCGCAGATCGTCCGCGCTACCTGATGGGCGTCGGCCGGCCGCAGGATATCGTCGGCGCCGTGCGGCGCGGCATCGACATGTTCGACTGCGTCATGCCCACGCGCGCCGGCCGCACGGCGCAGGCTTTCACACGCCGCGGCGAGCTCAACATGCGCAACGCACGCCATCGCGACGATCACCGCCCGATCGACGAGCAGTGCGCCTGCCCCGCTTGCCGCCATCACACCCGCGCCTACCTGCATCATCTGATCCGCGCCGAGGAGATCCTCGGCGCGATGCTTTTGACGTGGCACAATCTGCAATATTACCAGGACGTCATGCGCGGCCTCAGGAGGGCCATCGAAGGCGGCTCACTCGATCGCTGGGTCGCCGCCTTCGAAGAGGAACAGGGCCGCGGAGACGTACCGCCACTGTAACGGAGCGTACGCAATGCCGAACGAGGCGCTGATCGTGGTCGACATGCAGAACGACTTCTGCGAGGGCGGCGCTCTTGCCGTTCCCGGCGCGCGCGCGATCGTGCCGCTGGTCAACCGCCTGATCGGCCGGCACGATCATGTCGTGTTGACGCAGGATTGGCATCCGCCGGGCCATGCGTCGTTCGCCAGCGCCTGGCGCGATGCTGAGCCTTTCACGACGGCGCAGTTTTCTTACGGCCAGCAGACCTTGTGGCCGGACCATTGCGTGCAAGGCACGCCGGGTGCCGACTTCCATCCCGACCTCGAACTCACCAAGGCGCAGATGATCGTGCGCAAGGGCTTTCATACCGGCATCGATTCATACTCGGCATTCCGCGAGAACGACCGCATGACGCGCACGGGTCTCGACGGCTACCTGAAGGCGCGCGGCTTCACGCGCCTCGTATTCTGCGGCCTGGCGCTCGACTTCTGCGTCGCCTGGTCGGCGATCGATGCACGTCAGGCCGGCTTCGACGTCGCCGTGGTTCAGGAGGCCACCGCCGCCATCGACATCGACGGCAGCAAGAAGCGCATGCTGACCGAGATGCGTCAGGCCGGGATCAATTTGAACGCGACGGCGTAGGTCCGGTAAGGCTACTGCTTCATCACCTCGCGGTTGTCGCCGCGCCCTCGGGCTTCAGCACTGGAACAGGGCCTTGGCGCCCTTGGCTTCCAGCTCGCCGGTAGTTGCGCAGCACCTCGAGCGCCAATCGTGCGTTCGAACCGAGCTCCTTGGCGAAGCGCGGTTAACCTGCGCGTATCCCGTTGATGGGGCAGCAGTTGCGATAAGGACGGCGGCTGCGGCGAGTAGCGCCTGCCGCATCAGACGCGTTCGATGGCGAGCGCGATGCCCTGACCGACGCCGATGCACATGGTGCAGAGCGCACGCTTGCCGCCGGTGACCTCCAGCTGGTTGAGCGCGGTGATCATCAGCCGCCCACCCGAGGCGCCCAGCGGATGGCCGAGCGCTATGGCGCCGCCGTTGGGGTTGACGTTCTCGGCGTCGTCCGGCAGGCCGAGCTGGCGCAGCACGGCCAGCGCCTGGGCAGCGAAGGCCTCATTGAGTTCCACGACATCGAAGTCGCGCATGGTCATGCCGAGCTTGGCCAGAAGCTTCTGCGTCGCCGGCACCGGGCCGATGCCCATGACGCGCGGCGGCACGCCGGCCGACACTGCGGCGAGAATGCGCGCCCGCGGCGTGAGGCCGTTGGCCTTGGCGGCGGCCTCCGAGGCCACGATCATGGCGCAGGCGCCGTCGTTGATGCCCGACGAGTGGCCCGCCGGCACCGAGCCGCCCTCGCGGAACGCCGCCGGCAGCTTGGACAGCGGCTCCATCGTCGTGTCGCCGCGCGGATGCTCGGCCTTGTCGACGATGATCTCGGCCTTGCCTTTCTTGACGCCGACCTTGACGATCTCCTTGTCGAAGAAACCGCGATCCTGCGCCGCCTTGCAGCGGCGCTGGCTGCGATAGGCGAAGGCGTCCTGGTCGGTGCGGCTGATCTGGTGCTCGCCGGCGACGTTCTCTGCGGTCTGGCCCATCGGGTCGATGCCGTAGGCCGCCTTCATGCGCGGATTGACGAAACGCCAGCCCAACACCGTGTCCTCGAGCTTCATGCTCCGATCGAACGGACCTTCGGGCTTGCCCATGACGTAGGGCGAACGCGTCATGCCCTCGACGCCGCCCGCGATCATCATGTCGGCCTCGCCGAGCTTGACGGCGCGAGCCGCATGGCCGGCGGCCTCCAGGCCCGAGCCGCACAACCGGTTGACCGTGGCCCCCGCCACCTCGACCGGCAGGCCGGCCAGCAGGCCCGCCATGCGCGCGACATTGCGATTGTCCTCGCCGGCCTGGTTGACGCAGCCGTAGATCACGTCGTCGACCGAGCCCCAGTCGACATTGGCGTTGCGTTGCATCAACGCCCTGATGGGATGAGCCGCGAGGTCGTCGACGCGCATGGCGGCGAGGCCGCCGTTGTAACGTCCGACAGGGGTGCGAATGGCATCGCAGATGAAGGCTTCGGTCATCCTGTGGTACTCCCGACACTTTGCGTCTGCCCGGTTAGCACTGCGCCCCAAGCCTCGCCAGTGCCACGTCCTGCCCGCAGGGCGGAACCAAACCTAAGGAGTCCCCTTCCGCTTGGGGCGGCGGATGGCCCTCACCTTGGCGCTGCGACCGCCGCCGCAGAAAAACCGCCCGCGGCCATCCGATTCGAGGCCCGAGACGCCCGTTCCGGCCGGCATTTCCAGGCTCTCGAGGATCTCTCCCGTCCGAGGATCGATCCGCCGCACGTCGCTCTCCTCGCCTTCCCAGGTGCCGTGCCAGAGCTCGCCATCGACCCAGGTCACCCCGGTGACGACGCGATTGGATTCGATGGTGCGCAGGATCGCCCCGGTCTCGGAATCGATCTGATGAATCTTTCGCCCGCGATGCTGGCCGACCCAGAGGGTCCCTTCGGCCCACGCCAGGCCCGAATCTCCGCCTTTGCCGGGAGCAGGAATCGTGGCGAGCACGCGGCCGGTCTTGGGGTCGATCTTCTGGATCCGATCCTCGGAGATCTGGAACAGATGCCGGCCGTCGAAAGCGGTTCCCGCATGGGCGGCGACATTGATCGAGCACTCGACGTTGCCGTTCGCCGGATCGAAGGCCTTGAGCGTGTCTCCGGCAGCGAACCAAACGTGCTGGCCGTCGAACGTTACGCCGGCCACGTGATCGACGCCAGGGAACGGTCCGTACTCATGGAGGATTTCGGCGGGGGATCGTTTCACGTCTTCTCTCCTGCGGACTGCTTGGCCTGATCTAGTCACTCGGCAGCGGACCGGGGAGTAACAAGGTTGTCGTGAAACCCGGCACCGGTCGGGTCAGCCACCGGCGCGCGCGGCCGAGCCCGAACGACTGCACCTTGCCGGCCTCGGCCAGCGCATCGAGGGCGCGCTGCACCGTCCGCTGGCTGGCCCCCAGCGCGAGCGCCAGTGCGGAGCTCGACCACGATTCGCCGTCGGCCAGCAAGGCCAGCACCGCCGCATGCTCCTCCTCGACGGGCCGCGCCAGCACGACGATCTCGCGAGCGCCTCGCGGCGCCAATGCAAAGCCCTGGCTGGTCGCGGTCACGTCGGCCAGGGTCCCAAGCGCCGCACGCAGCCGACCGATCTCCACCCGCAAGCGCGCGCGATGCGATTCGTCGGCGTGCTTTCCCCGGAAGGCCCGCGCGATCAGCGCCGCCCTCGGTACGTCGGCAGGCCACGCCTCGCCCAGAGCCCGGGCGAGCGCGAACAGCACCGGACGTCGGGCGAGCGAGACCACCGTGTCTGCATCACGCACGGCGTAGCGGCACGCATCGACGATCAGCGCCTTCGATTGCAGCAGCGCCTCGACATCCTCGAGCAGGAGGAGCCGATGCCCATCGCGCGCCACCAGGCGCGCCGCGGGCGTGGTCAGCGCCTGCGATGCGCTTTCGACCTCGACGATCAGCGCCGGAATGCCGGCGGCGTGCGCCGCCCGTGCGGCCCGGGCGAGAGCCGCGCGCGCCTTCTTCGTGCGCAGGCGCCGCAACGCGATTCCAGCCACGACCAGCTCGTGATGGGCTTTCAACGCCGGCGGCAACGGCGCGGAGTCCACTCCGGCAAGCGCCTGCTCGACTTGGTCGAGACGGCCGATCAGAAGCAGGCGCCGCAGCTCGAGAGTTCGGGCATGGGCAGCATTGATCGTGTCGCCGCGCGCTTCGAGCGTCGCCCGCGCCGAAGCGAGCGCCTTCGCGGGCCAACCGAGGTCGCGTGACACCAGGGCGATCTCGGCTTCGGCGACGACGCAACGCGCTCGGGCCACTGTTTCCCTGGGACCGAAGCCGCGCGCGGCGCGGCGCAGAAGGCTCTTGGCCCGGTCGAAATCGCCGAGTTGCGCCATCGCGATGCCGCGAAGCGCCAGGGCCGGCGGATCGTCGCGGAGGGCGACGCGCTTCAAGGCGCCGAGAAGATCGCCCGTGGTGAGAGCGCGCGCGGCGGCCGCGATCAAGGAGTCCATTGGATTCCAAGTCTATCACGCGGAGCCCGCCGACAACCTTACCGTCGGAACTGGGCCCGGCTCACACCGCGCGGATCAGCCACTCAAGCAACTCCGAAACAGCTCAATCGGCTACATGTAGCCCGCGATCCATTCCAGTTTGATGACGGTCATCGATTTGTTGATCGGCCGGCTTGGCACCGTTGATCTTCTTCGGGCGCCGGCGCCGATTGCCGGCGATCAGGCCGCGATAGACCTCGAGATACTCCTCGGCCATGCGGCGCGCGGTGAAACGCTCCTCGAAGCGGGCGCGTATGCCGGGACGCGACAGGTGCGCAAGTTCGTTCCTGATCGCGTCGACGGCAGCGGCTTCGCTGTCGACGATGAGCCCGGTCACGCCATGCTCGATGACCTCGGGTACCGAGCCGCTCGGGAACGCGATGACCGGCGTCCCGCAGGCCATCGCCTCGATCATCACCAGACCGAACGGCTCCGGCCAGTCGATCGGCATCAGCAGCGCAAGCGCGCCGCCCAGGAACGAAGACTTCTGGGCGTCGTCGATCTCGCCGATGTAGTCGACGCCCGGCAGATCGAGCATCGGGCGGATGTCACGTTCGAAGTAGTCGCGATCGACGCGATCGACCTTGGCGGCGATCTTGAGCGGCAGCCCCGCCTCCACGGCGATGCGGATCGCGCGATCGACCGACTTCTCCGGAGCGATGCGGCCGAGAAAGGCGAGGTATCCCGGCTTCGCCGCGCCCGGCGTCAGCAGGTTTGCAGGCAGCCCGTGATAGATCGTCTTCATCCAACGCGCCTGCGGCACGGGATTGCGCTGCATGTCGGAGATCGAAATGACCGGCACGGAACCAAATGCGTTGAAGACCGTCTGATGTTCGGGGAGGTCGAGCCGGCCATGCATCGTGGTGATGAACGGCGTGGCCTGCCGGGAGAACACGGAGAACGGCAGGTAATCGAGGTGGAAATGCAGAACGTCGAAGCGGCTCGCGAGGCGGCGCACGCGCTCCATCATGGCGATGTGCAGCGCCATCGGGTCGCGGACCGTGTCGTCGAGACGCAACGCGCGCGGCCACATCGCTTCGAGCTTGGCTGTGGTGCGCGAGTTGCCGCTGGCAAAGAGCGTGACGTCATGACCGAGCGCCACGAGCTCTTCGGTGAGCCAGGAAACGACGCGCTCGGTGCCTCCGTAAAGTTCCGGTGGGATCGCCTCGGTCAACGGTGCAATTTGCGCGATTCGCATGGAAACCCGCCTCCTGTACGCTGTGGCCAGACACGGCAAACCCCGGCTTGGGCCGGGGTTCGGCGGACGAACGTAGCCCGGAGTTGACGGCGAAATGTGGTCTGGGGGCGGCGGCCCTCCTTTTGTCACAGCGCGTCCCGCGAATCTTCGGTAACGACAAGACTCCCCCAAACAACATGGCGAACGGAATGGATCGACTCAGCTCCTACGCCAACCGACCTGTCGCCTTCCTGCTGCGCTACGTGCGCCGGCGCGCGCTGTCGCATGCCGCCATCCTCGCGGCGGTGGTCGGCGCCGTCGCCTGCTCGGTGAGCTCGCAGTACGGTGTGAAATTCCTGGTCGACGTGCTGTCGGGCAACGCGGCCGAAGGGGCTATCTGGATTGCCTTCGCCCTCCTAGTGTCGCTGATCGCCGCCGACAATCTGTTGTGGCGGCTGGCGGGGTGGATCACAAGCCATGCGTTTGTAGGCGTCACCGGCGATCTGCGCAGCGAGCTCTTCCGCCATCTTACGGGGCATGCGCCTAACTATTTCTCCCAACGGCTGGCGGGAACGTTGACGGGTCGGATCACGGCGACGTCGAATGCCGCATTCGCAGTGGAGAATCTTTTCATCTGGAACGTGCTGCCACCTTGTCTGGCGACGCTGTGCGCCATCGGCTTTCTGGCTCTCGTCAGCGTGCCCATGGCGGCTGCCCTCACCGGCATCGCGGCTGTCGTCATGCTGATGCTGTTCAAGCTGGCGGCGCGCGGCACGCCGCTGCATCACGGCTTCGCCAATCGCGCGGCCAAGGTCGAAGGCGAGCTGGCCGACGTCATCGGCAACATGCCGTTGGTGCGCACATTCGGCGCCCTTCACCGCGAGCACAGGCGGTTCGACCGCACGGTGGGACGCGAGATGACCGCCCGCCGCCGCAGCATCCAATACCTGGAGCGAGTACGCCTGCTGCATGCGGGCTTGACCATCTTGCTGACTGTGGGCGTGCTCGCCTGGGCGATCACGCTGTGGCAGCGCGGTCAGGCGAGCGCGGGCGACGTCGTGCTGGTCTGCACGCTGGGCTTCACCATCCTGCACGCGACGCGCGACCTCGCCGTGGCGCTGGTCGACATCACACAACACATGGCGCGCCTGGCCGAGGCGATCAGCACGCTGTTGGAGGAGCACGAGTTGCGCGAGCACCCCACTGCGGTGCCGCTGGCCTGGCGAAACGAGCGCATGCCCCATGCGGCGTTCGACAATGTCGCCTTCAGCTATCCCGGAGGCCGCCGGGTGTTCGAGAACTTCACGCTCGACATCGCCGCCGGTCGGCGCACCGGCCTGGTCGGACCCTCGGGCAGCGGCAAGTCGACGGCGCTCGCCCTGCTGCAGCGGTTCCACGACCTCGACCGCGGACGCATCCTGATCGACGGCCAGAACATCGCCCACATAACCCAGGAGAGTTTGCGCCGCGCCATCTCCTTCGTGCCGCAGGACATCTCGCTGCTGCACCGCTCGATCCTGGAGAACATCCGCTACGGCCGGCCCGAAGCCTCCGACCGCGAGGTCAGGGCGGCGGCCGAAGCGGCGCGCTGCGATTTCGTCGACGCGCTGCCCAGCGGATACTCGACCATCGTCGGCGACCGCGGCACACGCCTGTCGGGCGGTCAGCGCCAGCGCATCGCCATCGCCCGCGCCCTCTTGAAGGATTCGCCGATCGTGCTGCTCGACGAGGCGACGTCGTCGCTCGACATCGAGTCCGAGGAGATGATCCGCCAGGCGCTCGACCGGCTGATGGAAGGCCGCACCGTGATCGCCATCGCCCACCGGCTGTCGACGTTGCGCGGCTTCGATCGCATCGTCTTCCTCGACCGCGGACACGTTCTGCAGGACGGGCCGCCCGACGAGTTGATGCGCCGCCGCGGGCCCTATCGCGCCATGGTCGAGAGCGAGGTGGCCCGCCTTCGCCAGGCTGCTTGAAGTCCTGAAGCCACCCCCTTGACGGGATGACCGGTTAGGCGGACCGTGCGGTCATGGCCGCACAAGCGTTCGCCCTCTTCGACACGCCGATCGGGACCTGCGGGATCGCCTGGAACGGCAAGGGCATTGCCGGCTTCAACCTGCCCCTGGCGACCGCGGACGCCACGCGAGCGCGCCTGCAGCAGCGCTGGTCGGGCGCCATCGAGAGCGCGCCGCCACCCGGCGTGGAGCGTGTAATCGGCCGCGTGCTGGCGCTGCTGAACGGCCAAGCGATCGATCTCAGCGACATACCGGTCGATCTCGCCGATGTGCCCGAATTCCATCGGCGGGTCTACGAGGTCGCGCGGGCCATCCCGCCCGGCCGGACCATGACCTACGGCGAGATCGCCAAGCGTCTCGGCGCGCCGCACGAATCGCGCGAGGTCGGCCAGGCGCTCGGCCGCAACCCCATCGCCATCATCGTACCCTGCCATCGCGTGCTGGGCGCCGACGGCAAGATGGGCGGCTTCTCGGCCTCGGGCGGCGTCGCCACCAAGCGGCGGATCCTGCAGATCGAGGGTGCGGCGGCGCTTGCAGCGGGGCCTCTGTTCGAACGGCGATGACGGGCTTCGGCTTCGACCCCAAGGCCGCGGTCGCCCATCTCAGCAAGGCCGACCCGGCGCTGGCCGAGGTAATCGGCACGATCGGACCATTCGCCATGCAGCTCAAGGCGTCGCGCAGCCTGTTCGGCGCGCTCGCCGAAGCGATCGTCTACCAGCAGCTTTCCAACAAGGCCGCGGCCACCATCTACGGCCGCATCGAAGCGCTCTATCCGCGGGCCAGGCCGGGGTTCACGCCGGCGCACATCCAACGCACGACGGACGAGAAGCTGCGCGGTGTCGGCCTGTCGCGCGCCAAGGTGCTGGCGCTGCGCGATCTCAGCGAGAAGGTCGCAACGCGCCGCTTGCCGACGTTCGACGAAGCGCTTCTGCTCGACGACGCCGCGTTGATCGAGCGGCTGATCGAGGTGCGCGGCATCGGACGGTGGAGCGCCGAAATGTTCCTGATGTTCCGGCTGGGCCGGCCCGACGTGCTGCCGGTCGACGACTACAGCCTGCGCAAGGCCTATGCGACGGCCTTTCGCAAGCGCAAGCTGTCGACACCGGACGCACTGGCCAAGGCGGGCGAGAAGTGGCGGCCTTTCCGTACCGTGGCGAGCTGGTATCTCTGGCAGACATTGAGCAAGTGAAGCGCCGTTCATGCGTGCCACTGGAGTGACACGCTCGCCGTGACATAATCGGCGCATGGCACTTCCCTTTTCCAACACCGTCCCCCGTACGCTCGAACGCCTGCGCAACGCCTTCGTCGAAACTGCCCGTGGCGCCCGCGAAGTCGCGGGCCTGCCGCTCAGACCCGACCTGCCCGACGACGACATACCGCGCCTGAAGGGCCGCATCGATGCCTGCCTCGAGGGCAAAGGCGGCGAGACCGCGCGGCGCGGCCGCGCCGCCGAGCTGGGTCAGGCCTACCTGTCGCTGTCGCCTGCGGGCCGCAGGAAATTCCTGCTGACGCTCGCCAACGACTATGGCCTGCCGCGTGAGACGGCTCTGGCGACCGTCGAGAAATGGCGCGGATCCAAGGACCCTGCGCGGGCGCTGGTGCGGGCGCTCGAGCCGCCGGCGGTGCGCCTGCTGCGCGAGTTCGTCGGCGTCCCACAGGGCGTGAAGTTCGTGGTCGACCTGCGCGCCGAGCTTCTGGCCTTGGGCAAGAGCGATGCCGCCGCCCGCGCGCTGAGCGAGGACCTGCGGCCCCTGCTCAGCGCCTGGTTCGACGTCGGCTTCCTCGACCTGGTGCGCATCGA
>JAEZIF010000383.1 GCA_023416135.1 Pseudomonadota bacterium | reverse complement strand
GAGGATGGCGAGGGCAACTGGGCGCAGAAGTCGTCCCAGGAGGCCTCGCCCATCCTCGATCTGAACAGGGAGGCGCAGAATCACTGCGATCCCTACAACGGCGAGCGCGACGTCCGCATGGTGGCGCGCATCCCGCTGATCGTGATCGCCAAGTGGCGCAACGAACTCGGCGTCGATTACTGGAACCCCGACCACCAGGACAAGGTCGACCAGCTGCTGAACAGCTCCGAGTGGCGCTGGCTGCGGACCGACGGGGGCATGGTCTGATGCCGGCGCAGATCACCACCTACGCAGGCCTGAAGGCCGGCATGCTGGCCTGGCTGGCGCGCACCGGCGATGCGCTGCTCGAGGAGCGTTTCGACGATTTCCTGCTGAACTGCGAACGCCGCATGTATTACGGCGTCGCCGGCGACGACCCGGCGAGCCCGCTGCGGTCGGATGCGTTGCGCATCCCCGAAATGGAAACGGTCGACGCGGCCTTTGCGCTGACGGCCGGTACCGTGGCCCAGCCGTCGTGTTTCCTCGAGCTGATCTCGGCCTACGACAATGCGCTCAACGCGCCGCTCGATATCGTGAGCCAGCGCACCCTCGACGGCTACGGCACGCAGAGCCTGGGCGGCACGCGGCTGATCGCCGTGTCGGGCACCAACTTCCGCTTGCTCGACGCGCCGTCCAGCGGCACGGCGACGCTGCGCTACTACCGCAAGCTCGCAACGCCGGCCGGGTCGACGGTCAACGACATCCTGACGAACTATCCCGACGTCTATCTCTACGGCTGCCTGGTCGAGGCCGCGATCTTCACCCAGGGCGAGGCCGAGGCGCAGCGCTACCTGCAGCTCTACAATGCCTCCGTCGCCGGCCTGAACGCCCGGACCCAGCGCATCACGGCGTCGAGCGTGCCGGTGATCCGCGTGCGCGCGGGGCTGACGCCATGACGGTCATCCCGTTCGCCGAATGGCGCCCCGACATGCCCGCGCTCGGGCCCTATGCGCGCGAGGCGCTGAACGTCGTGCCGGCGGCCGAGAGCTATCGACCGCTGAACGCGCTGGCGACGACGTCGAGCGCGCTCACGGCCCGGGCGCAAGGCGCGGCCTGGTTCCGCGGCACTGACGGCACGGTCAAGATGCTGGCAGGGGATGCGACCAAGCTCTATCGCCTGAACGGCACGACGTGGGTCTATGCGCCGAAGCTCGACGGCGCCCGCAACATCACGGCCATCACGCAGGCCAATCCGGGTGTCGTGACCTATACCGGGGCGGACCCGTCGAACGGCGACACCGTCTACATCACGGGCGTCGTCGGCATGACGCAGGTCAACGGCCTGTTCTTCACGGTCGCGGGCGTCAATGCCGGCGCGAACACCTTCCAGCTCTCGGGCGTCAACACCACCGGATACACGGCCTACAGCTCCGGCGGCACCGTGCAGAAGGCGACGATCTACGCCCCCGGTGCTGACGGCAACTGGCGCTTCACCCAGTTCGGCGCGCTCGCCATTGCGGTCGATGGGGTGTCGACGCCGCAGAAGTTCAATCTGTCGTCGGGCACCAATTTCGAGGATCTCGGCGGCTCGCCGCCGGCGGCCAGCTTCATCGGCACCGTCAGCGACTTCGTCGTGCTGGGCAAGATCGGCAATACCCGCCAGCGCGTGCAGTGGTCGGGCTTCAACAATGCCGAGGCTCCCTGGACCAGCGATCCGTCGACGCAGGCCGACCTTCAGGACCTGCCGGACGGCGGCGAGGTCACGGGGTTCGTCGGTGGGGACATCGGACGCGTGTTCCAGGAGAACGCGATCCGTCGCATGTCCTACGAGGGGCCGCCGACGGTCTTCCGGTTCGACAAGATCGCCAACGACCTCGGCTGCAGCGTGCCCAACAGCATCGCCAGCGTGTCCGACCGGGACTTCTTCCTGCACAAGAGCGGATTCCACATGCTCCTGGGCGCCCAGCAGGTCGTCCCGATCGGCCGCGACAAGGTCGACGTGACGTTCTGGGGCGAGTTCGACGAGTCCAACCAGTCGCGATGCAGTTCGGCTATCGATCCGGTGCGCGGGCTCTACGTCATGGCTTATCCGGCGCATGGCAGCAGCGGCACGCCCAACAGGCTCCTGATCTACGAGTGGAGCAAGCAGCGCTGGACGCGGGCGTTTGTCACCTGCGAGCTGATCTTCAGCGGCGTAAGCCAGCAGAGCGTCACCCTGGAAGGCCTGGACAGCTACAGCGCGACGCTGGAAGGCCTGCCGTACTCGCTCGACAGCTCGTTCTGGTCGGGCGCGCTGTCGATGCTGCTCTACGGCTTCGACACCGACCACAAGAGCGGCTCGTTCAGCGGCCAGACCTTGGAAGCGACGATCGATACCGGCGAGTTCAACCCCGGCAACGGCTCGCGCTCGGTCATCCGCGGCCTGCGCCCGCTGATCGACGGCGGTTCGCCGACGATCCGACTCGGCGCCCGCGAGGTCCAGCAGAACGCAGTCACCTTCGCCGATCCCGTATCGCTCACGCCCGCCGGCATGGCGCCGGTCTACGGCAGCGGCCGGTATTTCCGGGTCCGCGCGGTCATCCCGGCCGGCGACACCTGGAGCAACGCGCAGGGCATCGACGATCTCGACGTCCGCAAGGCGGGCGGCCAATGACCAGCCTGCCGATCGTCTCCCACGCCACCGACGACCGTTCGCTGCGGGAGCGCGTCGCCGTGCTGATCCGCGACTACAACGGCGGGCGCGTGGAAGACCTTGCGCAGGCGCTGGCGGACATCGTGACGTTGCAGTCCGACATGACCGCGGCGCAGGCCGACATGACGGCCCTCGAGGCCGATGTGGCGGCACTGGAGGCCCTGGCTGCCAGCAGCGCCACGACCTTCCTCGGCGCCAACGTCAACCTGAACAACACCGGCCAGTTCTTCAGCGGCCCCAACACCGGCAGCATCGGTGCGTCAGGGCAGAAGTGGCTGATCATTGCGACCGCCACCCTGAACGACACGGCGGGCGCTGCCAGTGTGGAACTGGCGATCTTCGACGGCTCCAACTACATCGCGAACTCTTCATGCATCATCCCGGCGGTCAGCCAGCGGCAGACCATGACCATTCAAGCCGTCGTGACGCTGTCGGGCGCGACGACCTTTACGCTGCGAGCCAAGGACGCGACCAGCACGAGCGGGCTCATCCAGGCCACCGGCAACGCCACCGGCGTGGCCAACCGGGCCACCTCGATCACCGCGGTGAGGCTGTCATGAGGATCGTGCTCGACCGGGCCGGCCTGGTGCTGATGTGGAGCGAGCGCGGTCGTCCGGCGCCGCCGGATGGCGGTCGCATCGTCGAGCTGACGCCGGCGCAGAGCGAAGCCTTCCTTTCCACGCCGAACACGCGCGGTCTCGCCTTCGACGGTGAAGCATTCTCGGCGTTGCCGTCGCTGCCGTCGCCGGAACTCGAGCAGGCGCTGACTCGAGCGGCGCCGGAGGGTGGGCCGATGATCACGCTTCTCATCCGCCCCGAGTATGTCGTGCGGGCCTGGCGCGACCTCGGCCCGATGCTGCAGGCCGCACAGGCCACGGATCAGCCGGACGCGCGGCAACTCGTGTTCGACGGCACGGCCCAGCTCTGGGCGATCCTCGATCGCTACGAGCCGATTGCCGCGGTGGTGACGCAGATCAAGCCCGATGGACGCTGCCTGCTCTGGCAGATCGCGGGAACGCGCGTGCGGGAGTGGGCCGCGATGTTCGTGGCGACGGTCGCGGAGTGGGCACGCTCGGCGGGTTGCTGGGCTCTCTACGGCTGCGGCCGCAAGGGCTGGAAGAGGATCGTCGAGCCGATGGGTTTCGAGCGCGTGGCGGACATCGACGGACGGCCCGCGTGGCAATTCACGATAGGAGGCGCAAATGCCTAATGGTGGTGGCAGCGGTGGCGGCGTTCAGCAGCAGTGGAGCTCGAACAGCCAGACCAGCAACAACATGGGTTTTACCGACCCCTCGCCGACGATCGCGCCCAGGCTCGCGGCGCTGGGCGATGACTTCTGGAAGTGGGCAGGGGAACACATGTACCCGTCGCCCAGCCTGGCGAGCCAGCAGGCCAACTCGATGCTGTTCAATCGGGGCGCTGCCGGCTCGAACTCGCCTATTCGGCAAGCGAGCCAGCAGGCGATGCTCGACACCTTGCAGGGCAAGTACCTCAATCCCGCCGAGAACCCGGCCTATCAGGACTTCCTGTCGGCCTCGTTCCGTCCGCAGGCCGAGCAGTTCCGCGACATCATCGCGCCCTCCATCGACTCCAAGTTCATTGGCTCGGGCCGCGTAGCCTATTCCGGCACGGGAGCGCACTCGAACGCGACGGCGGAAGGCTATGGAAAGCTGGCGCAGGCGCAAGCCGATGCTGGGGCGAAAGCGGGCCTTGGCCTGTACCAGGGCGAGCGCGGCAACATGCTGTCGGCGCTGGGCATGTCTCCGTCGATGCTGGCGTCTTTCCAAGCGCAGGACTACGCGGACATCGACGCCGTGCGCCGGGCCGGCGATACGCAGGACTATTGGACCTACGGCTCGCAGCCCGATTATTACGCCCGCCTCGGCCAGATCCTCCAGACGATCTACCCGGGCGGTCAGACGACGGGCAGCAGTTCAAGCACCGGCTCGAGCATGGGCACGGGATATACGCCCGCCAGCGGCGGCGGGGGTGGTGGCGCCAGTCAGTTCATCGGTCCGGCGGTTTCCCTCGCCGGTACTGCAATGATGGTCTTCTGATGACCCCGCTCGATCGCCATCAGCGCGGGGCGCTCCAGTTCAGCGGCGGCAAGGACAGCCTGGCGCTGGTCTACCTGCTGCGCCCGCACTGGGACCGCTTGACGCTCTACCACGTCGACACCGGGGACCTGCTGCCGGAGGTGCGCGAGATCGTCGACATGGTCGAGGCCATGGTGCCGAACTTCCGCCGCATCGAAACCAACTCGGCGAGGTGGATGGAGGAAGTCGGCCTGCCGAGCGACCTCGTGCCGACGACCAGCACGCCGACCGGCCTCGCCATCGGCGCCAGCAAGCGTCGGATCGTCGACCGTTTTGACTGCTGCGCGGTCAATCTCATGATCCCGCTGCATCAGGCAATGGTGGCGAACGACGAAACGCTCGCCATTCGCGGGACGAAGCGCGCCGACCTCGCACGTCTGCCTGCGGAAAGCGGCGACATGAGCCTCGGCTATGAGATCTGGCTGCCTCTCCAGGAATGGTCGCATGACGAAGTGTTCGCCTACCTGTGGAGCGTCGATGCTCCGATCTGTCGTGTCTACGAGCACCGGGTGCAGGCCCCCGAGTGCGCGACGTGCCCGGCATGGTGGAGCGAGGGCAGGGCGGAGTACCTGAGAAAGCATCACCCCGACCTGTTCGACGTCTACCGCGCCAAGCTCGCGGCGGTAGCGGCCGAAGTGACGCCACATTGGAGCAGCCTGCAGGGAGAGTTGCAATGAATAGCCCCGGCTTCAACATGCGCACGGGGCCTGGCGCTCCGTTCCAGATGATCCCGCACGAGGTGCTGGCGCAGCTCGCGATGGCGTCATTCCGTCCGCCGCCGCAGCAGTCGCCGCCGCCTCCTGCACCGATTCCCGGCATGGGGATGTCGGCGCCCAGCGCTCCCGGATTCAACGTCGGCGACGGCATGGCGGGTCTCGGCATGGGCTTGGCCAACTGGATACCCAAGGGTGACGTCTTCATGGCCAGGGAGCGCACCGCAGGCGACCGCGACCTTGCCGGCTACGGCGCGTCACCGGCCGACCCGATGGGCGGGAATCCCAACGCCCAGCCCGTGGAGGTGTTCAATCCGACCGGCGCGGCGAGCGGCGGCGGCTTCCTCGATTTCCTGACCGGTCTTTTCAAGAGGTAGGACATGGCCAACGCATCTCCATCCGACGTGATGTCGACGAATCCGTACCTGGCGCCCATGCCGGCGCCTGACTGGCGTACGGTGTTGACGAACGCGCTGATCGGTGTCGGCGCGGGCATCTCGAATGCCGACGCCTCGGGGCGCGGCTGGGGTGCCGGCATCGCGCCGGGGCTGATGATGGGCGTCAACATGACGGCCCAGCAGCAACAGCAGGCCATGCACCACCAGGCGATGGCCGGGCTGCGTAAGATGGCGCCAGTCCCCACGCCGAGTGGGCTCAACGACCGGCCGCCAGCCCTGACGATGGGCCCGGCGGGATTGCACAACGCCGGTATCCCGCCGACGCCCGAGAACCTCCACGACGCACACCGCTTCGGCGTGGACGGCGAGAAGCGCTTCATCACGGCGCCGCCGGGCACCGCCCAGTCCCCGCGCGTCGGCTACGTGACGAACGCGATGCTGAACAACCCCTATATGCAGGCCGCGCTGGGTGCCCGCTTGAAAAACCTCCGCGAGGGCATCCTGAACAGAGGTCCGGTCGCGACCCTGGCGCCCCAGGAGCCGGCGGGCGAGGAGCGCTAGGGGAATGAACTATTCCCGTAGAAGCGAAAGCCGCCGCGACGAGCGAAGTGCGAATGATGACCGGAGAGCATAATGGCTGACATCGGCGCCACCACTTGGAACGAAAACGATGACGACAACGACGTTGCGGCCCCGAATGGGGCTCCGGAGGGCATGGCCCCGAGCGGCGTGAACAACGTCCTGCGCGCCCATCAAGGCGCCGTGAAACGCTTCTGGGATCGCATCAATCCCGTAAAGACCACGGGCGGCTCGGGCAGCGCCTACACCCTGACCTACGACGTGCCGGCAACGTCCTACTATGACGGCGAGGTCCATTCGTTCGTCGCGGGGGCTACCTGCGCGGCTGGCGCGACGCTCAACATCACCGGCCTGGGTGCAGTGCCCTTGCGGATGTTCGGCGGGGCTGTTCTGGCGGGCGCGATCCTCGCCGGCCAGGTCGTCCAGGTCCGGTACAAGCAGTCGGCGGGGGCATTCGACCTGATCGTGCCCGGCGGCTGGGTCAGGCTGGGCGAGCAGACTCCGAGCGTGGCGAGTTCAGTGGCGTTCGCGGGCATCCCGTCCGGGGTCAAGCACCTGTCGCTGGATGGCGAGATCACGGTCAGCAACAGCAGCGCGAGCCTCGTGGCGAGGACGGCCGGCCCTGACGGAAACATCGACAGCGGCGGCAGCGA
>JAEZIF010000307.1 GCA_023416135.1 Pseudomonadota bacterium | reverse complement strand
TGTGGAAGGTCTACAACGACGGCTTTCGCGGACAGGATCTCGGCGGCTCGTCGGCGCAGTCGGTCATCCTGATGATCGTGGTGATCGCGCTCACCTTCGTGCAGTTCCGCTTCATCGAGCGGCGGGTCCATTATTGATGGTCGAGAACCGCCCCTTCCTGACGTTCCTCAGCCACTTCGTCGTCATCGTCGGCCTGGTCATCATCGCCTTCCCGGTATGGATGGCCTTCGTCGCCTCAACCCACGACGCGGAGACGATGCTGCGCGCGCCCGTGCCGATCTGGCCGGGCAAGTATCTTTTCGAGAACTACTGGACGGTGCTGGTCGACGGCTACAAGAACCGTCCCGGGACGGTGCCACTCTACATCACCATGACCAACAGCATGGTCATGGCGCTGGGCGTGGCGATCGGCAAGATCGCGATTTCCATCATCGCCGCCTTTGCCATTGTTTATTTCCGCTTCCCGTTCCGCATGACCTTCTTCTGGGCGATCTTCGTCACCCTGATGCTGCCGGTGGAGGTGCGCATCGTGCCGACCTACGGCGTGGTGGCGGGACTGGGCATGCTCGATTCCTACTCCGGCCTGATCATCCCGCTGATCGCGTCGGCGACCGCCACCTTCCTCTTCCGCCAGTTCTTCCTCAGCGTGCCCGACGAGCTCACCGAGGCGGCGCGCGTCGACGGCGCCTCGCCGATGCGCTTCTTCTGGGACATCCTGCTGCCGATGAGCCGCACCTCGATCGCCGCCCTGTTCGTGATCCAGTTCATCTACGGCTGGAACCAGTATCTTTGGCCGCTGCTGATCACGACCAAGGAGGGCTTCTACACGGTGGTCATGGGCGTCTCGCGCCAGGCCAATGTGGTCGATGCGGTGCCGAGCTGGAACCTGCTGATGGCGATGGCGATGCTCGCCATGCTGCCGCCGGTACTGGTCGTCGTGTTCATGCAGCGCCAGTTCGTGCGCGGTCTCGTCGAGACGGAGAAATAGGGCCATGGCGCAAGTCCATCTGCGCGGCGTCAAGAAGACCTACGACAACAGGATCGAGGTCATCCACGGCATCGACATGGAGATCGCCGACGGCGAGTTCATCGTCATTGTCGGACCCTCGGGCTGCGGCAAGTCCACGCTGCTGCGCATGGTGGCCGGGCTGGAGCGCATCACCGGCGGCGAAGTGGCGATCGGCGACCGCGTGGTCAACAACCTCGAGCCCAAGGACCGGGACATCGCCATGGTGTTCCAGAATTACGCGCTCTATCCGCACATGAGCGTGTACCAGAACATGGCCTACGGGCTGAAGATCAAGGGGATGGCCAAGGACGAGATCGAGCGTCGTGTGCAGAAGGCAGCCAAGATCCTCGAGCTGGGAACGTTCCTGCAGCGCCTGCCGCGCCAGCTCTCGGGCGGGCAGCGACAGCGCGTCGCCATGGGCCGTGCGATAGTGCGCGAGCCGGCGGTCTTCCTGTTCGACGAACCGCTTTCCAACCTCGATGCCAAGCTGCGCGTGCAGATGCGGCTCGAGATCAAGCGCCTGCAGCGCGAGCTCGGCGTCACCTCGATCTACGTGACGCACGATCAGGTCGAGGCCATGACACTCGCCGACCGGCTGATCGTCATGAACGCCGGCGTGGCCGACCAGATCGGCACGCCGATGGACGTCTACGACCGGCCGGCCTCGGTATTCGTGGCGGGCTTCATCGGCTCGCCGGCGATGAATTTCCTGGCGGCCAAGGTCGGCCACGACCGCAAGTCCGTCGACCTTTCCGGCACCGGCGCCAACGGTGCGATCAGCCTGTCGCTGGCGCAGCCGACCACGGCGGCGGTTGGCGCGGCGGTGGCGCTGGGCGTGCGACCCGAGCACCTGCATCCCGCCGCCGACGGGCCCTTGCAGTTCGAGGTCGAGCTGGCCGAGCCGCTGGGCGCCGATACGCTGCTGCACGGCCGCTTCGGCGCGGCGCGCGAGCTGGTGACGGTGCGCCAGAGCGGCCATGTCATCGCCCGGCCGGGCGAGAAGCGCCATTTCAAGGCCGATCCCGGCCATCTGCATCTGTTCGATTCGCAGACCGGCAAACGCTTCGCCGACACCTGAGATGACCGTCGCCGGCGGCAAGCGTTACGGAACCGCGACCGCCGAGGAACGAGCCAAGGCCGGGCTCGAGTTCGTGCGTGGCCTGGTCGACGGCACGTTGCCGCTCAACACCATGGCGCGGACCCTGGGCTACGACGTCATCGAGGCATCGGAAGGACGCGTCGTGGTGGCCGCGGTTCCGACGGCCGAGCAGCTCAATCCCGAGGGCACGGTGCATGGCGGCCTGGCGGCGACGCTACTCGACAGCTGCATGGGGCTCGCGGTGCGGACCCTGACCGGCGCAGGCATCGGTTCGACGACGCTGGAGTTCAAGATCACGTTCGTTCGACCGATCACGCCCGAGACCGGTCTGGTGCGCGGCGAAGGCGTGGTGCTGAACCTGGGGCGCCGTGTCGGCTCGGCCGAGGGCCGACTGACCGACCGCGCCGGCAAGTTGCTGGCGCACGCCACGACCACCTGCCTGATCTTCGAAGGGTAGCCGACGCCACGACCTGCCCCCATGATCAGCCCGATCTGCGGCGGTCGACGCCGCATGCTTCCGGCGCCTGGGTGGAGCCCAAGTGGTTGATTTCTCGGCATCACCTGGAGCACCCGGGATCCGTCCAGATTGGACCATTTGGCGGCGGTTGGCCGCCAATCTGAAGCCATTGATTGCAGACCCTGGGCGATTGGCTCTCTAGGCTGCAAACCAGCCTTCAGCTTCCTTACCCCAATCCCAAGGAACACCCCAACTGAGGGTCTGGAAACAGGATCGGCAGCATCCACACCCTGCCGATCCTGTTCCGCCATCCCGGATCCAGAAACACGTCCATCCGATCGGCCGGACCTGCCGGGCCTCCATCAGGGGAGATGGCCCCGTCAGCGATGTGGCTGACGGCGATAATGTTCGGCCAGGGCGTCGTGGCCGAAGTCGGCGGCAAGGTCGCGCCACACCGAATGGATGTGGTTGGCGGCGTTCTGTGTGTTGTCGTGCTCGATCAACGTCGCGGGTCCTTGGACGCGGAAATAGTAGGCCTCGCCGGGGGTCAACGAGCCGGCCCAGGCGAAGCGGAATCGATCGAGCCCCTGCTGCATCACGCGCTGCTTCTGGCTGGCCATGAGATCGGGTGTCAGCGTTGCCAGGAACGTGTCCATCAATGCCTCGACGCGCTGGCGCGCGGAGGCGTCCATGGCTGAAAGCTCCAGCCCGCGCGGCTGGCCGAGATCCTGCTCACGCTGTGGGCTGGCCACGATCTCGCCGAACGAGCGGTTGGCGATCAACGCCGTGCGTCGCTCGGCGTCATTGAGGCCGGTCATGATCTGGCGCGCCAGATCCTCGGCGCTGCCGAGCAGCCTGAACCCCTTGTTCGGCCCGTCGCGCACCGTCGCTGGATGAGCACCGACGAAGAACGGCGTCACGGCTACATGGCCGGACGCCGGCAGTGCCACGTTCAGAGACAGATGATGGCCCTCAAACCGCCAACCCCACGGGAAGCGGCCAGGCATTCCGAAGACCGAGAGGTAGTAGCGGCCGGGATCGCGCCAGCTTCCCTGCTGTTCGCGCAGCACGCCTTCGAGCAGGCGAACGCCGTCGAGAAGCTTCAGGCCCTGCTCGTTCAGCACGGTGGCGAACAGGGCGCGCGCCGAGTCGGCCTGCGCGGCATTCATCTCGCCGAGGCTGAGGCCGGAGCGGCTGCGCGGGATGTAGTGCCAGTCGAGCCGGTTGGCCGAGTCGAAGGTGATCAGGGCCTGCCGACGCTGACGGTCGTCGAGAACGCCCAGGAAACGATTGGCCTGATCGGCGATGCGTTGTTGGGCATCGGCACTCTGGGCGCCGGCGCCGCCGAACGGCAGGAAAGTCGCCGCCGCCAGCACGAGCCGCCGGGTCGGCTCGCGCCAATGGTGATGATGCCCATGCCCATGCTCATGATCGGGCGGATGCCAGCCGTCGTGCGGCATGGCCGAGCGATCAGGACGAGGTGCGCGGATACTTCAGCGTGCACCCGTAGGCGCGGGTCGAGGAATCGGTCACCGGCTTGCCGGCCAAGACCTCGCCCAGGGCGACGCGCACATACTGCTTGGCCTTGGGAATGTCGGCGACGTTGGACGACGGGATCGAATCGATGCCGCCCTTGTAGACCAGCACGCCATTGGCATCGATGATGTACATGTGCGGCGTCACCGTGGCGCCGTAGGCGCGGGCGATCTTGCTCTGAGGATCGAGCAGCACGGCGGCGGGCGCGGCATCGCGGCTCGTCGTGAGCTGGTTGGCTTCGGCCGCGGTGACATAGCCCTGCTCGCCCTTGGCCGACGAGGCCGAGGTCAGCCACACGACGCCCTTGGCGGCGGCTTCGCGCTGCTGATCCTGCATGTTCTTCGCGTTGTAGTGCTTGCGCACGTAAGGGCAGCCGTCGTTCGTCGTCTCGATCACCACGACCTTGCCTTTCAGATCGGCCAGCGACCAAGTCTTGCCGTTGCTGTCGACGGCGGTGAAGGCCGGCGCGGCCTTGCCGATTTCGGGACCATCGGCAAGGGCCACGGCGGGCATCAGGGCGACAGCGGTGCTGCCCAGCAGCAGCGAACGACGGGCGACGACGAGATTGGACATGTTGCCTCCTAGCGCTTGACCGGCGGCAGCGCGGCCAGTTCGGACAGAATCAACGACTCGGTGAGCACCTGCGGCAGCATTTTCGGCTGCGCGGCGCCTGGAACCCAGAAAAGATAGAGGGGAACGCCGGCGCGGCCCAGCTCCTTCAACAAAGATGTGATCTCGGGATCGCGATTGGTCCAGTCGCCCTTGAGTTTCACGACTCCGGCATGTTCAAAGGCCTGGCGAGCAGCCTGTGTCTCGAGCGCGACACGCTCGTTGACCAGGCAGGTGATGCACCACGCCGCCGTGAAATCGACGAACACCGGCTTGCCGGCGGCCACCGCCTCGTTCATCCGCGCGCGCGAGAACCTTTCCCAGCCGTCGAAGTTCACGCCGGCCGCCGGCCCGCCCGGAGCCGATGCGGCCGTGGCCGGCCCGTCTTCCAGCCTGAGCGCCGCGGCGAAGGCCAGCAGCACCGCGACGGCGGCCAGTCCGCGGCGCACCCAGGTCGCGGCTGACGCGCCGCTGCCGAGCTTCAGCAGCCAGATCGCGAAAGCGATCAGGATCATGCCGCCCAGCGCATAGATCACGCCGTCGGCGCCCGTCTGCTGGGTCAGCACCCAGATCATCCATACCGCCGAGGCGTACATCGGGAAGGCGAGGAACTGGCGGAGTCGGTCCATCCACGGGCCCGGCCGCGGCATCAGGCGCTGCAGCGCGGGCGTGGTCGACAGCGCGAGGTAGGGCAGCGCCAGCCCCAGGCCCAGCGCCAGCAGCACGGCCACGGTCTGCGGCGCGGGCTGGCTGAGCGCAAAGCCCAGCGCCGCGGCCATGAAGGGCGCGGTGCAGGGCGTGGCCACGACCACCGCCAGCACGCCGGTGAAGAAGGCGCCCGCCGTGCCGCCGCGCGCGGCGAGACCGTGGCCGACGCCGGCGAAGCGGCTGGAGAACTCGAAGACGCCGGAGAGGTTCAGCCCGACGACGAAGAACAAATAGGCGATCAGAAGCGAAAACACCGGCGACTGGAACTGGAAGCCCCAGCTCACGTCGCCGACAGTGGCGCGGATGGCGACGACGATCGCAGCCATGACGGCGAAGGAGACGAGCACGCCCAGTGTGTAGGCGACGCCGTCGCGCCGCATGGCGCTCTTTTCGTGGCCGGCCAAGCGCGCGAAGGCCGCGGCCTTCATGGCGAGCACCGGGAACACGCAGGGCATCAGGTTCAGGATCAGGCCGCCCAGCAGGGCAAACAGCAGCGCCTCGACCAGCGAGAGCTGCTCGCCGCCCGCCGCCGCGGCCAACGACGAGGTCGGCACAAAATCGGGATCGAGTCTGGCCGTTATGTCGAAGGCCTGACTGACGTCGCCGTCGGCCGTCTTCTCGGTGAGCGTCAGCGTTCCTGAAAGTTCGCCCGGCAGGGCTGCCTTGGCGTCGCCTCGCTTCAGCGGAATGCGGATGCCCTCGGCGCCGATGGCGGCGGTCTGCTTGGCCATGCTGGCGAGCGGACCCCATTCGGCCGGGAAGAAATAGACGTCGCGGATGGTGTCGGCCTTCAGGCCCTTGGCTTCGACGACCAGGGTCGGATCGCCCGACTTGGCGACGCCATAGCGCGCCGGCCACGGACTCGGCATCGGCACCTGCTGGCGTGCCTTGTCGAAGATCGCTCTGGTGCCGGGCGACGCGGGTGCGCCGGTCGCCGTCACCGGCAGGGTGAGCTCGAGCTTGGCGTCCTCGGGGATGCAGACATCCTCGCACACAAGCCAGTTCGCTTCAGCTGCCAGCCTGAAGCTGCCCGAGGCACCGGCCGGTGGCGTGATGCGTACCAGGAGGACGGCATCGTCCTTGAAGCCGTAGTTGATCACGCCGCTCAAGTCGAAGAGATGCGGCCGCGGCCAGACGATGGGATCGGCCTTGGCGCCGTCCGGCAGCTTCCAGGTAATCTCGGTGGGAAGGCCGGAGTCGCCCGGGTTCTTCCAGTAGGTGTGCCATTTCGGCCGGATGGTCTGGCGCAGCCCGACCCAGAACGGCTCGCCCGGCTTGACCGCGGAAACGTCGGCCACAAGCTCGGCGCGCACATTATCGGTCTGCACCACGGACTGGCCGAAAGCGGGGGCTGCGCTCAGCGCCAGGAGAAGGACGAGCAGACGCTTCATGGGGGTCTAGTAAGTGACGCTCGACGTACGTCGTTGCAAGGAAATCCGGATCACCCCGGCGTGATATTTTGCGCCGCCCGGTACATATGGCTAAGGTCCTGGTATCATTGGGGAAATCATGTTGCCTATCGATGAAAAACGGCTGTTGGGGGCGCTCGACGAATTGGCGCAGGTCGGCGCCATTGACGGCGGCGGCTGCGCGCGCTTGGCGCTAAGCGACGAGGACAGAACCGGCCGCGATCTCGTCGTCGGCTGGATGAAGGCGGCCGGACTAGACGTGCGCATCGATGCCATCGGCAACGTGATCGGCGTCCGCGCCGGCACGGAGAATCTGGCGCCCGTCATGACCGGCAGCCACATCGATACGGTGCGCACCGGCGGCCGCTATGACGGCAATTACGGCGTGCTGGCCGGCCTCGAGGTCGTGCGGACGCTCAACCAGGCGAAGGCCACGACGCGCCGGCCGATCGCCGTCGCCTTCTTCACCAACGAGGAGGGCGCGCGGTTTCAGCCCGACATGATGGGCAGCCTGGTCTATGCCGGCGGGCTCGGGCTGAACGAGGCCTATGCCGCCACCGACAAGGACGGGGTCGCGGTCGGCGACGAGCTGCGCCGCATCGGCTATCTCGGCGCCGCCAGGCCGGGAGCGCTCGCGCCGCATGCCTTCGTCGAGCTGCATATCGAGCAGGGTCCGATCCTCGACGAGGAGAAGGTGCAGATCGGCGTCGTCGAAAGCGTGCAGGGCATCTCGTGGACCGAATACACCGTGACCGGCGTCTCCAACCATGCCGGCACAACGCCGATGCGTCTGCGGCGCGACGCAGGCTATCTCGCAGCCTCGGTCAACGTCTTCGTGCGCGGGTTGGCGCGGGAGATGGGCGGCAATCAGGTCGGCACGGTCGGTGCGCTGTCGCTGCGTCCGAACCTGATCAATGTCGTGCCCAACCGCGCGGTGTTCACCGTCGACCTGCGCAACACCGATGAGGAGAAGCTCGGGCAGGCCGAGGCGCGCGTCACGGCGCATATCGGAGAGGTCGCCGCGGCCGAGCGCGTCGAGGTCGAAGCCAGGGCGCTGGCGCGCTTCGAGCCGGTGATCTTCGATGCCGCACTGGTCGATCGCGTCGAGCGTCACGCCGGTGCGCTCGGCCTCACGACGCGGCGCATGCCGTCGGGCGCCGGCCACGATGCGCAGATGATGCAGCGCATCTGCCCGACGGCGATGATCTTCGTGCCGTCGGTGGCAGGCCTCAGCCACAACGTCAAGGAGCACACCGAAGCGAGGGACCTCGCGGCCGGCGCGCAAGTGCTGGCCAACCTGATGCTGGAGCTCGCGTCAGAGGTCTAGGCGCAGGATCTGCTCGCCGCGCTCGTCGATGTGCAGGGCTGTCCACCCGGCCTGGCGATAGAAGCGGTCGGCGCGCGAGCCGGGCTCGGTGCCGAGCGTGGCAGTGCGATGGCCTGCCTCGCGCAGCACGTCGCATGCCTTGGCCAACAGGGCCCGGCCGATGCCGCGGCCCTCGTGATCGGGATCGATGAACAGCGCCCAGATCGTGCCGTCGCGCGTGTCGGCGGCGGAGAAGCCCAGGATGCGCCCGTCCTCTTCCCACACCCAGATGCCGGGATTGTCGTTGAACCATCGGTAGTCGGCATCGGTGACGCGCGAGGGATCCATCAGCTGGTTCTCGCGCACGGCCAGGCGGATCTCGGTGATGCGAGGCCGCTCGTCGAGGCGGGCGCGACGGATGTGGCCGGATTGACCAAGTGCCAGGCGGAAGCAGCTCCTGTAGCCCTCTACCGCCAAGGGCTGGAGATCGCATGCTTCCTCGAGACTGAACCAGCGAAGCGCCGAATGCTCGTCGTCGCGAGCGTTGGGTTCACCGCCTGCCCATCGGGAGGATGAGAACATGTGGAAGGTCACCGGTCCCAGGGTGTCGGTCGTCACGATTGCCGTGAGGTAGCGGAGCATCGTCACGTCGATGCCCAGTTCCTCGCGCATCTCGCGGATTGCCGCTGCTTCGGCAGATTCGCCCGGCTCGAGATGACCACCGGGCACCGCCCAACAAGCGGGATAGGATCGCCTTTGCGGCCCTCGCCAGCCGAGGAGAATGGTGTCGCCGCGTGTCAGGATGACGTTGCTGATCTCTCTCATGGGCGCCCCGCATGTGGGCGGCCTTTTACCTCAGAACTTGCCGAGGAACAGGCTGGGCAGGGCGAGCGAGAAGGCCGGCACGTAGGTGACCAGGAAGAGGGCAGCGATCAGCGCGCCATAGAAGGGCAGGATGGTGCGCATCACCTCGCCGACCGAGACGCCGCCGATGGCGCAGCCGACGAATTGCGTGGTGCCGACCGGCGGCGTGTTGAGACCGAGCGCGCAATTGATCAGCATCAGCATGCCGAACTGCACCGGGCTCATGCCGTACTGCATGCAGATCGGCAGGAAGATCGGCGTGCAGATCAGGAT
>JAEZIF010000305.1 GCA_023416135.1 Pseudomonadota bacterium | reverse complement strand
TGAACATGCTGGTCGACCTCAAGAGCGAGCTCGGCCTGACCTACGTCTTCATCAGCCACGACCTCAACGTCGTGCAGTATCTCAGCGACCGCGTGCTGGTGATGTATCTCGGCAAGATCGTCGAGCTCGGACCGGTCGAGGCGATCTACGGCGACCCGCAACATCCCTATACCCGGGCGCTGCTGTCGGCGCGGCCGTCGATGGACCCGCGCAAGCGCACCAGGGAAGCGCCGATCCAGGGCGATCCGCCCAACCCGATCGATCCCCCGTCGGGCTGCCGCTTCCGCACCCGTTGTCCCCTCGCCGAGGATATCTGCGGTAAACTCGAGCCGGCGCTGACCGACACCGGCCGCCAGTCGGTCGCCTGCCACATGAGCATACCGGGTTCGGGTCATTCGAAAGCAGTTCGCAGGGGGGCGGCCGCGGCATGAGCGATCTCCTGCAAGTGCGCGACCTGCATGTCACCTTCAAGACGCCGGATCGCACCGTCCACGCCGTGAACGGCGTCAGCTTCGACCTCGAGCGGGGCGAGACCCTGGGTATCTTGGGAGAATCGGGTTCCGGCAAGAGCGTCACCCTGCGCTCGATCCTGCGACTGCACCCCGAGCACCGTACGCGCTGGTCAGGCAGCATCCGCATGGAAGGCGACGAGGTGCTGGAGATGGGTGGACGGGCGCTTTCCGATCTGCGCGGCCGGCGGGTCGCCATGATCTTCCAGGAGCCGGCCACGGCCTTCGACCCGGTGTTCACCGTCGGCCAGCAGATCGCCGAAACCATCCGCCGCCATACCGGGAAGAGCGAGACCGACGCCTGGAAGCGCGCCAAGGACCTGCTGGAGATGGTGCGTATCCCCTCGCCGGCCCAGCGGCTGAAGGCCTATCCGCACGAAATGTCGGGCGGCATGCGCCAGCGCGCCATGATTGCGCTGGCCCTGTCGTGCAATCCGAGCCTCCTGTTGGCCGACGAGCCGACCACGGCGCTCGACGCGACGGTCCAGATCCAGGTGCTGCTGTTGATCCGCGAGTTGCAGCGCGAGTTCGACCTCGGCGTCATCTTCGTCACCCACGACATCGGCGTGGCCGTCGAGGTCTCCGACCGCATCGGCGTCATGTATGCCGGCAAGATCGTCGAGCTGGCGGGAGTCGAGCAGATGGTCGATGCGCCACGACACCCCTACAGTCGCGGGCTGCTCGCCTCGACCGTACACGACGGCATGCGTGGCCAGCGGCTCGAGGCGATTCCCGGCGCGCCGCCCGATCTCGCCGAGGTTCCGACCGGCTGCAGCTTCGCGCCGCGCTGCAAGTTCGTGCGGCCGGATTGCGCGACGGCGCCACCCGATCTGCGAGCGACCGGCGACAGGCATCTCGTGCGCTGCGTCCTCGCGGCGTAGAACTGCCGCTGCGGGCCGAGTCAGCCGCTTATCACCCGCCGAACATCTCCTTCACCTTGCTGAAGAAGCCTTCGGATTCGGGGCTGGTCTTGCCGGCGCGCTCGAACTCCTTGAGCAGTTCCTTCTGCTTGGGCGTGAGATTGGTCGGCGTCTCGACGTTGATCTCGATGTACATGTCGCCGCGCTGCGGCGAGCGCACGATCGGCATGCCCTTGCCGCGCAGGCGGAACTGGTGCCCGCCCTGGGCGCCGGCCGGAACGTTGATGCGCGCCATCTTGCCGTCGAGAGTGGGTACCTCGATGTTGCCGCCGAGCGTCGCCTGCACCATCGTGATCGGCACGCGGCAGTGCACGTCCGCGCCTTCGCGCTCGAAGAGCTGGTGGCGCCGCACCGACAGGAAGACGTAGAGATCGCCCGCCGGCCCGCCACGCGCACCGGCTTCGCCTTCGCCGCTGAGACGAATGCGCGTGCCGTCCTCGACGCCGGCCGGGATGTTGACCTTGAGGGTCTTGTCGCGTCGCGTGCGGCCCTGGCCCGCGCAGGTGCGACACGGCTTGTCGATCACCTGGCCCGCGCCGTGGCAGGCATGGCAGGTGCGCTCGACGGTGAAGAGGCCCTGCTGGGCGCGCAGGCGGCCGCGACCGTGGCAGGTCGGGCACTGATGCGGCTTGGAGCCGGGCTCCGCGCCGCTGCCCTTGCAGGCCTCGCAGGCGACCGACGCCGGCACGCGCACCGTGGCCTCGGTGCCGGAATAAGCCTGCTCCAGCGTGACCTCGAGGTTGAAGCGCAGGTCCTGGCCGCGCATGTCGGCGCGCCCGCCACGACCGCGCTGGCCGCCGGCGCCGAACATCTCTTCGAAGATGTCGCCGAACACCGAACCGAAATCGAAGCCCTGAGCGCCGCCGAACGGCCCGCCCGGTCCGCCAGGCCCCATGCCGCCCTCGAAGGCCGCGGGTCCGTAGCGATCGTAGGCGGCTCGCTTGTCCGGATCCTTCAGGATATCGTAGGCGTGATTGACGTCCTTGAACCTCTTCTCGGCGTCCTTGTTGCCCTGATTGCGATCCGGGTGATGCTGCATGGCGAGCTTGCGGAACGCCTTCTTGATGTCATCGGCGCTCGCCGTCCGGTTGACTCCGAGCAGCTCGTAATAGTCTTGCGACATACGCCCTACGCAGCCCCCACTTGCCGCCTAAAGTTCGGCCTCCCGCTCGCGCGAGAGGCCGCGTTTCTTGCCTTGCTCCGAATCAGCCGGAGCCCGTCTTCTTGTTCTTGTCGGTGACGTCCTCGAACTCGGCATCGACGACTTTCTCGTTGCCCGCCTGGTTCGCGGCTCCGCCACCTGGCGCCGCTCCGGCGCCGGCACCGGCCCCTGCGCCGGCTTGAGCGTCGGCCTGTTGGGCCTTGTACATGGCCTCACCGAGCTTCATGGCCGCCTGAGCGAGGTCGTTGGTCTTGGTCTTGATGGCCTCGGCATCCTCGCCGGTCAGCACCGACTTCAGGTCCGCGAGCGCCGCCTCGATCGCCGACTTCTCGGCCGCGCCGACCTTGTCGCCGAACTCCTTGAGGTTCTTGTCCGTCGAATGGACCAGCGCCTCGCCCTGGTTGCGGGCATCGATCAGCTCGCGCTTCTTCTTGTCTTCCTCGGCGTGCAGCTCGGCGTCCTTCACCATCTTCTGGATGTCGGCCTCGCTGAGGCCGCCCGAAGCCTGGATCCGGATCTGCTGCTCCTTGCCGGTGGCCTTGTCCTTGGCCGAGACCTGCACGATGCCGTTGGCGTCGATGTCGAACGTGACCTCGACCTGCGGCATGCCGCGCGGTGCGGGCGGGATTCCGACCAGGTCGAACTGCCCCAGCATCTTGTTCTGGGCGGCTATCTCGCGCTCGCCTTGGAAGACGCGGATCGTCACCGCGGTCTGGTTGTCGTCGGCCGTCGAGAAGATCTGGCTCTTCTTCGTCGGGATCGTCGTGTTGCGCTCAATCAGGCGGGTGAACACGCCGCCCAGCGTCTCGATGCCCAGCGACAGCGGCGTCACGGCGAGCAGCAGGACGTCCTTGACCTCGCCCTTCAGCACGGCCGCCTGGACTGCCGCACCCACCGCGACGACCTCGTCGGGATTGACGTTGCGCGCCGGCTCCTTGCCGAAGAACTGCTTAACGATCTCTATGACCTTGGGCATGCGGGTCATGCCGCCGACCAGGATCACCTCGTCGATCTGGCCAGCCTGCAGGCCGGCGTCCTTGA
>JAEZIF010000262.1 GCA_023416135.1 Pseudomonadota bacterium | reverse complement strand
CGCACATGGCCAAGCGCAAGAGCATCAACTATCCCGGGTTCAAGCACGAGAACCCGATCCCCAACGCCAGCCGCATCGGTAACATCCTGATGTCGAGCATCATCAGCGGCCGCGATCCCGCGACCAGCCAGATGCCGTCCGACCTCGACGGTCAGGTCACCAACATCTTCAAGCAGATCCGGCTCTGCGTCGAAGCCGCCGGCGGCACGGTCGACGACATCATCAAGGTGAACTTCTGGATGAAGGATCCGACGACCGGCCGCAAGGCGCTGAACGGCGAATGGTCGACGATGTTCCCGGATCCGGAGTCGCGTCCCGCGCGGCATACGCTCGCCTTGCCGCAGAACGCGGCCAATCACGTGACCTGCGACTTCACCGCGGTGATCGAAGGCTGACTGTAGCGCAGGCCTTCCGGTCAGCGCCCCGGGATCCTGAGGTCCGCCACCGCCGAGCCGATGAAGGTCTGCGGCAGCGACGGGCGGCGGACGCCCATGCGGCGCTCGAGGTTCTCGACGCAGGTCCTGGTCGTCGTCGCCAGCTGCTGCCAGGTCGACGCGCCGTCGAACTGCTGCAGCAGGCACTGGTCGAAATAGGTGTACTGGTCGCCGGCGCCGCAGCCGAAGCTGACGCGGTCCGCTGCCGCTGCGGTCAGCACGATACGGTTGGGCTGGCGCATGCCGGAGCCTAGAAAGACACCGCTGTGGCAGGCCGACACGACGACGACCGTCGGCCGCGCGCCGCAGCCGGCGTCGAGCGCGTTGTCGAGAGTGGCCGGGCTCACCGTGCCCCGGGCCTGCTTCAGCACGAATCCACTCTCGTCGCCATGGCTGGTGACGAAGGCGAGGCAGGCCTCGCCGCCCGCGGTGCGCAAGGCGCTCGATACGTTCGCCGCCGTGGCGACGGGCAGCGACGGGTTGGCGCCCGGATCGGAGGTCAGCGCGCGGATGTCGCGAACGCCGCGCGCCAGAAGCTTGGCGCGCATCGCCTCGACGCCGTTGTCGAAGGCGGGGCTGTTGTTGTCGCCAGCGATGAGCACGACGCGCCATCGGTCCGCCGTCACGGTGCCGTCCGCGACCATCGCCATCTGCTGCGACGTCCTCGCCGAAGGCGGTGCCGCCGCCTGGTCAGGCGTGCAAGCGGCTGCGGAAAGGAAAATGAGCAGAAGCGCTTTCAAACGCTCGGACATCTGATACCCGTCGAAAAGGTCACTACGGCCTGGCGCCGACCGCACGCAGCGCCATGTCTGCGTAGAGCTTGGCCATCTGCTCCTCGCTGAAGGTGCCGCCGGGACCGTACCACATCGAGACGTGGGTGCACTGATCGAGCATCGCCATGGCCATCGCCTTGAGATCGCGACGGCCGTCGATCTGCGGAGGGTCGAACATATCTCGCTCGACGCCGTCGTGCACGATGGCCACCAGAATGTCGCGAATGGCGCGCCGGCTGCGGCGGATGTCGGCGACGCGCTCGGCGCCCAACCAGCTGATCTCGCGGTTGGCGACCAGCGCCTCGATCCTCAGCCGGCAGTGGCGCATGACATAGACGCGCACGAAGGCGGCAAGCTGGGCGCGTGGATCGTCGCCCGCCCCTGCCACGGCTTGCCGGCAAAGCCGCTCGAGCTCGCCCTGGGTCGAGGCGATGATGTCGTGCAGCAGCTCGTCCTTGGACTTGAAATGATTGTAGAGCGCGCCCTGCGTCAGGCCGCAGGCCTTCATGATGTCGCGCACCGTCACCACCGGATAGCCACGCTCGGCGAACTGGGTAAAGGCGGCAGCGCGGATCGCCTCGACCGGCGGGCGCGGATCGCGCTCGGCCGCGGCGGGCGCGTCGGCGACGCGCCCCGGCTTGCGCTTGCTCATCGCGCGCCTCCCGCCATGCCATCGACGATCTGCCAGGCAAGGTCGGCGGCCGGCCGTACCAGCTTGCCCGATTCCGCGGCGCGCATGTTGGAGGCGGTGCCGTCGAGCGCACGGGCATAGACGCCCTGGCGGATGCACGACACGCGGAAGAGATTGTAGGCCATGTAGAAATCCCAGAGCGCCGGATCGGGCAGCGGGCGCTTCGCGAGCTCGCAATAGTAGGCCACCATGTCGTGCTCGGTCGGCAGGCCATGGGCCGCGAGGTCATGCCCCTCGAGGCCGCCCCAGTCCTTGGGCGTGCGCCACAACATGCAAAGGTAGGAGAGCTCGGCCAGCGGATCGCCGAGCGTCGAGATCTCCCAGTCGATGACGCCGAGCACGTGGGGCTCGGTCGGATGGAAGATCATGTTGTCCAGGCGATAGTCGCCGTGGACCAGCACGGTCTCGTCGTTGGCCGGCAGATGCGCCGGCAGCCAGTCGAGCAGCCGGTCCATCGATTCGATCTTCTCGGTTTCCGATGCCTTGTATTGCTTGCCCCAGCGCGAGATCTGCCGCGCCACGTAGCTGCCCGGCCGGCCGAAGTCGGCAAGGCCCAGGGCCGCGTAGTCGACCGCATGAAGGCGGGCCAGGGTCTCGAACTTCGCGCCATGGATGGCGAGCCGGGCGTCCCTGGGCAGATCCGGCAGCAGCGGATCCCATAGCACCCGGCCGTCGCAATACTCCATGATGTAGAAGGCGGTCCCGACCACGCTGTCGTCCTCGCAGAGCGCGTAGGCCCTGGGCGTCGGCACGTCGGTCTTGTTGAGGGCCGAGATGACCCGGAACTCGCGATCGACGGCATGGGCGGACGGCAACAGCTTTCCGGGCGGCTTGCGCCGCATCACATAACGCCGGCCGCCGCCGTCGATCAGGCGATAGGTCGGATTGGACTGCCCGCCTTTGAACTGCTCGGCCTTCACGGGCGGCGCGAAGCCCTCGACATGGGCCGCCATGAACTGGGCGAGCGACCGCTCGTCGAAACGGTGCTTCTCCTGCACCTCCATCGTGCCTGTATACTCAGCCCCTCGCCGTGCCACCCGAAGCCCCTGAACGGTCATTCACATTGGCCGCGAGTGTGCTCGCCCCATTAGTCCCGTGCAACGTCCTTTGGTAGCCAGGTCATCCTTCAGCCACAGCATCGAGGAATTGGAATTACACCAGGTGTGCAGTTGAATTCGAGGCAGGGGGCTCGTCACGTGGCTCGCCTGCGACTGCCTGGAAATTCGGCACTCAAATCAGGAACGTCGTCTTCGGCATCCGAGGTGAGCTGATGTGAGCGACTTTGGTCACGGGGCGCGAACGTGGCCGCGGGAGCCGGCGCCGATCGTTACCCTGCGTGAGCTCCATGATCGTACGAGGAGACTCCCCATTCTCCCTCCTGCTCGACCGCGCTCTTTGTCGCGGTGCCGTCGTCCGCCGGCGCCACGGTCTCGCGCCTCGATCACGTGTTTGCCTTAGGCGCCAGCAGCAATTTGGAACCGACGCACTCGAGCACGCATCAAATCGCTGTTGGGCAACGAGGCGGAATTGTGTTTATTTAGGTCTTGTATTCGGCCACGGGTTGGGCCCAACAACAAATCGACAGGGACAAGCGCGTTGGGGAGGCATCGTTGATTCGATTCCTGAGCAAGGACTTACTCTCCGGGCTGATGTTCATCGTCTTCGGTATCGGGGCGTTGTACTTTGGCCAGAAGCTGGCGCTCGGAACGCCGGTCCGCATGGGACCAGGCTACGTGCCGCGCATGCTTTCATTCATCTTGTTGAGTCTCGGCAGCGTCATCGTGCTGGCGACTCTGTACCGCACGGCCGATCGCGCGGAGAAGGAGCGCTACTGGATCCCGGTGGCCGGCCTGACGGTCGCCGTATTCGCC
>JAEZIF010000256.1 GCA_023416135.1 Pseudomonadota bacterium | reverse complement strand
CTGGGCGAGATCGCCGAGGCCGAGAAAGCGCGCCAGGCGTTCCGCGCCGCGCGGGCGCGCGTGCCCGACACGCGGTTGGTGCACAACAACACCGTCGTCGACCTTCTCGCCATCGCCGAGGAGATGTTGAGCGGCGAGTTCGAGTACCGCCGCGGCAACTTCGACGTCGCCTTCGACCATCTGCGGCGCGCCGTGAAGCTCTCCGATGCGCTGCCCTACGACGAGCCGTGGGGCTGGATGCAGCCGCCGCGCCATGCGCTGGGCGCGCTGCTGCTGGAGCAGGGCCAGCTCGCGGAGGCCGAGGCGGTCTACCGCTCGGACCTGGGCTACGACGGCAAGCTCGCCCGCGCCTACCAGCATCCCGAGAACGTATGGAGCCTGCACGGCCTGCACGAATGCCTGACGCGGCGCGGCGACAGGGTCGAGGCGCCGCTGATCAAGGCCCGCCTCGACCTCGCCCAGGCCCGCACCGAGATCCCGATCCGCGCCTCCTGCCTCTGCCGAAGAGAGGCGGCGTGATTCAACGCCTGCTCATGTTCCTCTCCCCCGCCAGGGGGAGAGGCTAGGAGAGGGGGCCACGCACCTCGCATGAACGGCATCGCCCTGCGGCTACGCGCGGGGCCCGGGCTTGCAGCGCATGGCAGTGCGTGAAAGCATTTGCCATCGCCCAGAACAACAGCGAACGGAGGACGCCTCATGGATGTCGGCATGATGATGGTGTTCGCCAGCTACGGCTGGGAGAACTGCCCCGACGATCGCGTGTGGAACGAAGAGATCAAGCTGGCGCGGCTCGCCGCCGACCTCGGCTTCGAATGCCTGTGGTCGGCCGAGCATCATTTCAACGACTACTCGTTCGTGCCCGACAATCTCGCGCTGATGACGCATCTCGCCGCGCTCTGCCCCGACATCGATGTCGGCACCGCGGCGGTGATCGTGCCGTGGCACGATCCGCTGCGCGTCGCCGAGAACGCCGCCGTGCTCGACATGCTGAGCAAGGGCCGGCTGCGGCTCGGCCTGGGCCGCGGCCTGGCGCGGCGCGAGTTCGCGGCCTTCCGGCTGAGCATGGACGAATCGCGCGGCCGCTTCGACGAGGCCGCCCCGATGATCATCAATGCGCTCAAGACCGGCTTCATCGAAGGCGGCGGCAAGTATTACAAGCAGCCTCGGATAGAAATCCGGCCGCGGCCGCAGCACTCCTTCGACGACCGCATCTACGCCGTGGCCTCGAGCGAGGACTCCGTCGATTCAGCCGCCAAGCTCGGCGCGCACATCGTGATGTTCGCCGACCGGCCGTGGGAGATGCGCCTGCCACAGATCGAGCACGGCCGCACCCTGCATCGCAAGTATCACGGCACGCCGCCGCCCACGGTCATGCTCACCGAGTTCTGCGTCTGCGGCACCAATGCCGACATCGAGGACGAGGCGCGCCGGTACCAGGGCAAGTTCGTCGAGAGCAATTTCCATCACTACGAATTCCTCGGCGAGCACTTCAAGACGGTGAAGGGCTACGACGCCTACCAGCAGAAGGCCGAGATCGCCCGCAAGGGCGGGCTGGAGGGCGCGGTCAACGGCTTCATGCAGGCGGCGTCCTGGGGGCCGCCCGACAAGATCCTGCGCGGCCTGGAAGCGCGGCGCAAAGTCATCGGCGATTTCGAGATGAACGTCGCGTTCCGCTTCGGCGGCACGCCCTATGAGGTGTCGGAGCGCGGGCTCAGGCTGTTCGCCAAGGAAGTGCTCCCTGTCGTGAAGTCCTGGAAGCCGGCGAAGGCCGAGAAAGCGGCGGCGTGACATGAGCGACGTGAAGATCCTGGCGAGCGGTTTCGGCTTTCCCGAAGGCCCTGCCGTCATGCCCGACGGAGCGGTGATCCTGACCGAGATCCGCAACGGCCGCTGCTCGCGCGTCACGGCCGACGGCAAGGCCTCCGTGTTCTCGGAGTGCGGCGGCGGACCCAACGGGCTCGCGATCGGACCGGACGGCGCGCTCTATCTCTGCAACAACGGCGGCGCGCGCTACGTCGAGGGCACGTCGATGAGCCAGGGTGCCCATGCAGGCTACAAGGGCGGCTCGATCCAGCGGCTCGATGCCAGGACGGGCGAGGCCAAAACGCTCTACACCGAGTGCGACGGCCACAAGCTCTCCGCGCCCAACGACCTGGTGTTCGACACCGCAGGCGGCTTCTACTTCACCGACCTCGGCAAGCGCTTCGCCCGCCATCGCGACCATGGCGGCCTCTATTACGCGCAGCCCGACGGCTCGAAGATCACCTGCATCGCCTATCCGATCCTGAGCCCCAACGGCTGCGCGCTGTCGCCCGACGGCAAGGTGCTTTACGTCGCCGACACCGAGGGCGCCTGGCTGTGGGCGTTCGACATCGAGGGGCCGGGCGTGCTGAAGAAGCCGGCGCCGTTCGCGCATCACAGCGGCCGGGTCATCGGCGGCGTCACCGGGCCGGCGCGGTTCGACAGCATCGCGGTGCTGGAGAACGGCAACATCTGCGTGGCGACTCTGACCACGGGCAAGATCACCGAGTTCTCGCCGGCCGGTGCGGTCGTGCGCGAGGTCAAGATGCCGGACGTCTATCCGACCAACATCTGCTTCGGTGGCAATGACCGGCGGACTGCCTACATTACGCTTTCCGACAAGGGCCAGCTCGCGGTCATGCAATGGCCCACGCCCGGCCTGAAGCTAAACTACTGAGGAGATCCCGTCATGACCGAAGCCAAGCTCGCGCCCAACATGCCCAAGTGGATGGTCGACCACGCCAACCTCTACCTGTCGAGCGGCGGCAAGCAGGGGCACATGTACACCGCCGCCTTCCCCGGCAAGGAGACGCTCACGGTGCCGTCGCTGCTGCTCACGACGACGGGACGCAAGACGGGCGAGAAGTTCATCTTCCCGCTGTTCTACGGCAAGGCGGGCAACAGCTATTTCATCATCGCGTCCAAGGGCGGCGCCCCGGACCATCCCGGCTGGTACAAGAACATCCTTGCCAAGCCCGAGGTCGAGATCCAGGTCGGCACCGACAGGATCAAGGCCCGCGCCCGCACCGCCAGCGGCGAGGAACGCGCGAAGCTCTGGAAGCTGGCCGCCGAGTTCTGGCCGGCCTACAACGACTACCAGAAGAAGGTTCCCGACAGGGAGATCCCGGTCGTGGTGCTCGATCCGCTAAGTTGACAGTAGTTATTGATCGCAGCACTGAAGTTGTGATAGGATCGGATCGCCAAGTCGCTCTATGCATTGTCGATCCGATCCAGTCCCAGGCTGCCGCCGAACGCGAAAGCCAACATCTAAACTATCTCAACTATCTTAATTCCTACCCATAGCGTGTCGGCTTCCCTGAGCTACTAAAGCACATTCCGTTCGGCTGGGATCAGCCGAACAGAATGTGCCCTGTGTAATCAGCAGCGCCACAGCGCGCTTTTTCATCCGACTGGAACCGCGAGCGGTTCCAGTCGAATGAAAAACGCTTTAGACCGACAGCTTCGCCCGAACGACCGGCAGCACGCCTTTCGCCAGCGCTTCCAGGCTGTCGACGGCATGGCGCAGGGTCATGCCGGGCTGGCGGCCCTGGAAGATGAAGTGCCTCAGCGAGTAGCGCGGCAGCCACTCGATCATCTTGGCCGCGATCTCGGCCGGCGTGCCGAGGAACCAGCGGTCCTGCATGAAGGCTTCCGACAGGTAGAGCGGATTGTCGCCGGTGAGCGGCTTGCGCTCGCCCGTGGCGGGATCGATGTAGGTCTGCCCCGTGCGCTCGGGGGCGTACTGCACGCGATAGACGTGATCGATGTAGGGCTTGTGCCGCTCGATGGCGTCGGCCGCGGAGTCGCCGACCAGGACCTCGCGCATCAACGCATGCGGCAGCGGCCCGGCGCCCTGCCGCTCGGCCTCGTCGTCGTACGACTTGATCTGCCGGGCGAGGTGCTGCAGCTCGATCAGGGGCGCCACGATCAGGCCGGCGCGATAGCGCACGGCGCGGGTCCGGGCTTTCGGCGCAGCGGCGCCGACCCACAGCGGCAGCGGCCCGGGCGCGATCGGCGGCGGCCGCAGCAGGCCGTTCCTGACGTTGTAGATGCGGCCTTCGTAGTCGAAGCGCTCGCCGCGCCAGGCGAGCCCCAGGATGTCGAGCGCCTCCTCGAAGGCTCTGGTGCGTGTCTTGTAGTTCCAGCCGAAGCTCTCGAATTCGGCCGGCCGATAGCCCTGTCCCAGCCCGATCTCGACGCGGCCGCCGGACATGTTGTCGATCACCGACAGGTCCTCTGCCAGGCGCAGCGGATGGCCGTACAGCGGCGCCAGCGCCACGCCCTGGCCGATGCGGCAGTGCGGAGCGGCCACGGCGAGGGCGGCGCAGGCGACGATGGGCGAGGGGCAGTAGCCGTCGGCCTCGCCGTGATGCTCGCTGGCCCAGATCGACTCGAAGCCCAGCCGGTCGGCTTCGCTCGCGAGCTCCAGGCCCTCGCGATACGACGTGTCCCACGCCTCGCCCCGCCCCGGGTTCGTCTGGAAGCTGAGCGACAGCCCGAACTTGACGCTCACGGTCTGCCGCCGAGTTGGCAGCCGCCGAGCTGGCGCTTGAGCTCGGTCCAGCGATCGATGATCGGCATCAGCTTGTCTTCCTTCTCGGCCGGCAAGGTGAAGGTGACGCGATCGACGCCGATCTCCTGGCAGAACTTCAGCTGGTCGAGCACCTCGGGCACGCGGAAGATGGTGATGGGCAGGCTGGCCGGATCGCGGCCGGCTTCCTTGGCCATGACGCGGAACTTGTCGATGATCACGCCGACGCCGTCCTTCTCCAGACGGTCGGCGCGCGGGATCCAGCCGTTGCCGTAGCGGATGGCGCGGCGCGCGGCATAGGGAAAGGCGCCGCCGACGATGATCGGCGGATATGGCTTCTGGAGCGGCTTCGGCCACTGCTTCATCCTGTCGAAGTTCACGAACTCGCCGTGATACTCGGGCTCTTCCTGCGTCCAGATCGCCTGCATCGCCTCCATGCGCTCGCGCGCGAGCTTGTGGCGGCTCTCGAACCTGGTGCCGTGGTTCTCGATCTCGTCCTGGTTCCAGCCGTTGCCGACGCCGAACAGGAAGCGGCCGCCGGAGAGCTGGTCGATGGTCGACACGACCTTGGCGGTGACGATGGGATCGCGCTGCGTAAGGAGCGCGATGCCGGTGCCGATCTTGAGCCTGGTGGTCACCGATGCCGCCGTGTTCAGCACCAGGAACGGGTCCATGATGTCGTAGTAGGGCCGGATCAACGGACCGCCTGCCGGATAGGGTGTTTTGCGTGACGAGGGGATGTGCGTGTGCTCGGGCACCCAGAGCGATTCGAAGCCGCGCTCTTCCAGCACCCGCGCCAAGGGCGCCGGCTGCATGGAATCCGCGGTGAAGAACATGACGGCACCGATCTTCATGGTTGTTTCCCCTGGTTGGCGTTTGCCGGCTATCCTAGCCGTCTCGCCCGGGAGGAAAACATGCCAATTGCCGCGAAGTACCTCTTCATCGTCAGCATGGATGTGGCGAAGGAGAAGGAGGCGCTGTTCAACGAGGTCTACGACACCGAGCACGTGCCGCTGCTCTCCAAGGTGCCGGGCGTGCGCGGCGTCACGCGCATGAAGACCGAGCCGGCTGCCTTCAACATCGCCGGCCAGCGGAAGGTGCTCGATGGCGCGGACGCGCCGACCTACATGGCGATCTACGAACTCGACAGCCCCGACGTGCTCCTGAGCAAGGAATGGGCGGAAGCGGGCGAGAAGGGGCGCTGGCCGTCCGAGGTGCGGCCCTTCACGTCCAACCGCCATCACATCGTGCGCAAGGTGATCTGATGCGGTTCAAGAACAAGGTGGCGCTGATCACCGCAGGAGCCAACGGCATCGGCCGCGCCACGGCCAAGGTCATGGTGAGCGAGGGCGCCACCGTGATCGTCGCCGACAACCATCAGGGCCATCTCGACGAGGCCGTGCCGTCGCTGAAGGAAGCGGCCGGCCGATCGGGCGGCAAGGTCCAGGGCGAACTGATCGATGCGCTGGACCCGCCGCAGGTCGAGAAGCTGATCGCCAGGACGGCGCAGGACCATGGCGGCATCGACATCCTGGTCAATGCCGTGGGCGGCAGCACGGTGATCGCCAATCCGCAGGCCACGACCGAGGAGCTGAGCTTCGCCGCAGAAGCTCATCGCCTTCAACCTCGACGCCACCTTCCTCTGCACCCACACCGTGATCCCGGTGATGAAGAGCAAGCGCAGCGGCAAGATCGTCAACCTGGCGTCGATCGCGGGACGCGGGCTCAGCTTCAACAGCTCCAGCGCCTATGCCGCGGCCAAGGGCGGCATCATCGCCTTCACCCGCAAGCTCGCCTTCGAGCTCGGGCCCGACGGCATCAACGTCAACGCCATCGCGCCCTCGATCACGTTGACCGAGCGCATCCGGCCGCACTGGGACAAGCGCTCGCAATCCTCGCAGGCCGAGGAGATCGAACGCACCCCGCTGCGCCGCGTCGCCGAGGCGGCTGACCAGGCCAACGTGATCTGCTTCCTCGCCTCGTCCGACGCCGATTTCGTCACGGGGCTCACCATCGACGTCACGGGCGGCGTCTAGCCGACAACGACAACCTTCGGAGGGCATGCATGGCCGGCAAGGTCGGATTCATCGGGCTCGGCGCCATGGGCGGGCCGATGGCGCTCAATCTCGCGAAAGCCGGCCACAAGCTGGTGGTGCACGACATCGACCAGAGCAAGACGGCGGCAGTGCGCGCCCAGGGCGCCGAACTCGCGGGCAATGCCGAGGCGGTGGCGGCCGCAGTCGACCGCACCATCCTGATCGTCGAGACCACCGATCAGGCGAAGGAAGTGATCACCGGCGAACGCGGCATCATCCGTGGCGCCAAGCCCGGCCATGTCGTGGTCTGCATGTCGACCATCGACCCCTTTGCCGCGCGCGAGATCGCCGAGCAATTGAAGGCCAAGAGCATCGCCATGGTCGATGCACCGGTCAGTGGCGGCACGGGCCGCGCCCAGTCGGGCGAGCTGTCGGTGATCGTGGGCGGCGAGAAGGAGACTGTCGCCAAATGCGAGGACCTGTTCAAGGCGATGGGCAACCGCACCTTCCATGTCGGGCCGCTCGGCAGCGGGCTCGCCATGAAGCTCGTCAACAACATGCTGGTGCAGGTCAACACCGTGGCAGTGGCCGAGGCGCTGGTGCTGGGTGTCAAGGCGGGCCTCGATCCGCAGGCGATCTACGACGTGGTGAAGGTCTCGACCGGCGCCAGCGCCGCCTGGGAGCTGCGCGTGCCGCGCATCCTCAAGGGCGACTACGAGCCCGGCGGCACGATCGACATCTCCTACAAGGACCAGGAGCTCGAGACCGCCTTTGCCAAGCGGCTGGGCGTTCCCGTGCTGCTCGCGAACGTCAGCCAGCAGGTCTACCAGATGGCGCGCGCGCAAGGGCTCAACAAGCAGGACGGTTCGGCGGTGGTGAAGATCTTCGAGCAACTGGCCGGCGTGAAAGTGAAGGGGGAGTGACATGACCACGTTCGTGTTGATCCATGGTGCCTATCAGGGCGGCTGGATCTGGAAGCCCACCGCCGAGCATCTTCTGGCCAAGGGGCATCGCGTCTTCACGCCGACGCTCGACGGCTGCGCCGAGCGCAAGGGCCAGGTGCGGGCCGGCATCACCACGGAAAGTCATGCCGAGGAGGTCGCCAGCTTCCTGTTTTACGAAGACCTGAAGGACGTCGTGCTGGCCGGCACCAGCACCGGCGGCATGGTGATGGCGCGTGCGGCGGAGCTGGCGCGCGAGCGCGTGGCGCGCGTGGTGTTCGCCGACGCGCTGGCGCTCATGAACGGCGAGGCGCTGCCCGACATCGTCAAGCGCCCGACCGCGGTCAATACCGAGCTGACGAGCGGCCCGTCGCGGCAGGACTTCGAGAGCCGCCTGTTCAAGGATCTCGATCCTGCCTTGCGTACCTGGGCGATCGAGCGCTGCACCATGCATCCCATCGCCGCCATGACCCGGCCGGTGAAGCTGGAGCGCTTCTGGGACCAGACATGGAATGCCTCGGTGATCTGGTGCAAGCAGAGCACCAACCCGCCGGTCGCCCATCAGCGCCGCTGCTGCGAGAAGCTGAAGGGCCGCTGGCACGAGCTCGACACCGGTCACTATCCCATGCTGAGCGAGCCGGCGGCGCTTGCGCGGCTGATCGCGGAGGGTTGAGCGCCATGGCCAGGGAGACCACGTCCGGGAGTGCCGCGTCAGGCTTGGGCTCGATGTTCCAGAGCGGCGCGCGCGATCGCAACGAGCCGACACGCTTCGGCCGCATCTTCAAGCCCGACGATGCCTGGCACGCCAAGGCAGAGGTCGAGCCGATCCTCGAGCCCGAGCTCGCGATCGTCGACACGCATCATCACCTGTGGGATTTCCCGGGCTTTCGCTACCTGCTCGACGAGCTGCTGGCGGACCTGAACACTGGGCACAACGTCGTCGCCACGGTGTTCGAGGAATGCCGCTCGATGTACCGCTCGCGCGGGCCGCAGGAGATGCGGCCGGTGGGTGAGGTCGAGTTCGTGGCCGGCGTCGCCGCCATGAGCGACAGCGGCCGCTATGGGTCCTCGCGCATCTGCCGCGGCATCGTCGGTTATGCCGATCTCGCGCTCGGCGATCGCGTCGCCGCCGTGCTCGAGGCCGAGATTGCGGCCGGTGGCGGGCGTTTCCGCGGGATTCGCTACTCCGGCGGCTGGGATGCCGATCCCATCATCGGCAACAGCCACGGCGTGTCCGGTGCCGGCGAATACATGCGCCCCGAGGTCCGTGCCGGCATGAAGCAGCTCGAGCGGCTGGGCCTGGTGCTCGACGCCTGGGTTTTCCATGCGCAGCTTGGCGAGGTCGTCGACCTCGCACGCGCCTTTCCCAATGCCGGCATCGTGATGTGTCACATGGGCGGGCCGCTGGGCTACGGGCCCTATGCCGGCAAGAAGGACGAGGTCTTCGCCAACTGGAGAGCGTCGATGACCGAGCTCGCCAGGTGCCCCAACGTGTCGGTGAAGCTCGGCGGCGTCACCATGCGGCTGGCCGCCTACGATTACGGCAAGCTGCCGGCGCCGCCGTCGTCCGAAGCCCTCGCCGGATACTGGGGGCCGTACGTGAAGACCTGCATCGATCTGTTCGGTCCCGACCGCTGCATGGTCGAGAGCAACTACCCGGTCGAGAAGATGGGCATCGGCATGCCGGCGCTGTGGAACACGTTCAAGCGCCTGACCGCCGGTGCCTCGGCCGACGAGAAGAAGGCAATCTTCAGCGGCACCGCGAACCGGGTGTATCGGCTGGGGCTGGCGGATTAGGCCGCCAGCTTCACCACGTTCTCGATCTCGGGCAGGCGCTGGTCGATCTTGTCGGGGCGCTGGCTGCCCAGGTTCGGGATCAGCCGGTGCACGCCGAGATCGGCGTATTGCTTCACGTGATCGGGCACGATGTTCATCGGCGGCGTGATGATGATTTCGTACCTCGAATCGCGCTTGCGTCCGGCTTTGGCGAAGGCGGCATCGAGCTTGCCGAGCATCGTCTTCGTGCGCGCCGGATCGAGGTTGAAGCCGTACCAGCCGGCGCCGAACTTCACGGCGCGGTCGAAGGCTGCATCGGCATAACCGCCGACGATGATCGGCACGTGCGGCTTCTGGATCGGCTTGGGGTCCATCCGCATGGTCTCGAACTTCACCCATTTGCCGGAAAAATCGACGACCGGCTCGGTCCACAGGCGGCGCATCACTTCGAGGAATTCATCGCAACGCTTGCCGCGATCCTCCCAGCGATAGCCGCAGGCTTCGACCTCTTCCTTGTTCCAGCCGACGCCAATGCCGAAGTCGATGCGCCCGTCGCTGAGCCAGTCGAGCGTGCACATCTCCTTGGCCGTGTAGATCGGGTTCCGCTGGGGGACGAGCGCAACGCCCGTGCCCAGCCGCAGCTTGGTGGTCGCTGCGGCAAGGAAGCCGAAGGTCGCCGTGACATCCAGCATGCCGCCGCCCTCGGGCACGGGGATGCGGCCGTCCTTCGAGCCCGGATAGCCGTAGGTGTTCTTGTCGAACAGCGCCACGTGCTCGCCCATCCAGATCGAATCCAGACCCGCATTCTCGGCGCGCCGGCCGAAGTCGGTGATCATCCTGGGTGTCGCCTGGGGCGACATGAAGGTCGCGAAGACTCCGACTTTCATAAAACACTCCTCTAGTTGAGCCGCGCCGCCTGGGCCATGACCTCGATGGCCTCGGGCTGGCGTGACCGGACGCTGATGGTGTCGGCGCCGCAATCCTCCCAGGCGCGATAGCGCTCGCGGATGCGCGCGGGCGGGCCGACCAGCGATTTCATGTCGACCCACTCGTCGGGCACGGCGGCGATCGCCTCGTCCTTGCGATGCGCGAGATACAGTTCCTGGATGCGCGTGGCGGCGTCGCCGAAGCCGCGACGCACCATGATGTCGTTGTGGAAATTCTTGGTCTTGTGGCCCATGCCGCCGACATAGAGCGCCACCTCGGGCTTCAGCTTGGCCAGCGCCGCCTTCACGTCGTTCTCGACCTCGACATGCACGGAGGCGGTGATCGCGAAGTCCTTCCTGCTCTTGCCCTTGCCGGCGCGCCTGAATCCTTCCTCGAGCCACGGCCGGTATTCGTCCATCGCGCCCGGCATGAAGCCCATGGGCAGCCAGCCGTCGGCGATCTCGGCGGTGAGCTTGACCGTCGATTCGTTGCCGGTGGCGAGATAGATCGGGATGTCGGGATTCATGTGCAGGATCGACTTCAGCGGCTTGCCGATCCCCATGGCGCCCGGTCCCTTGTAGGGCAGGGTGTACTCTTTGCCGTCGTGCGTCACCTGACCCTCGCGGCGGAAGATCTTGCGCATGATCGCGACGTAGTCCTTCATCCGGTAGTAGGGTTTGCCCCACGGCTCGCCGTACCAGCCTTCGACGATCTGCGGACCCGACACGCCGAGCCCGGCAATGAAGCGCCCGCCGCCGGCCATGGCGTCGACCGTCGCCGCCGACATCGCCGCATTGGCCGGCGTGCGGGCTGCGAGCTGCATGATGCCGGTGCCGAGCTTGATACGCTTGGTCAGCGCGGCGATGTAGGCGAGCGGCGTCACCGCATCGGAACCGTAGGCCTCGGCGGTCCATACCGAGTCGTAGCCCAGCTCCTCGGCGCGCTGGATCAGCTTGACCGGAATATCGAGGTGCGCGCGGGAATAGCCGATCGACAGGCCCAATTGCATTGCCGTTTCCTCCAACCAACGCGCAAACTATATCAACGAAAGATCGTCGAGAGGAAACGCCATGCCGAAAGTAGGCTACCTGCTGCCGACGCGTGAACGCGTCATGGAACAACGTGACGAGACGGCATCGCTGCTGGCGCTGGCGGAGAAGGCGGAAGGGCTGGGCTACGATTCCCTCTGGGTTGGCGATTCGTTGCTGGCGCGGCCGCGGCACGATCCCCTGACGCTCCTGGCGGCCGTCGCCGCCCGTACGCGCAAGCCCGAGCTCGGCACGGCCGTGCTGCTGCCTGCCCTGCGAAATCCCGTCGTACTGGCGCAGCAGGTCGCGACCCTCGATCGCATCGCCGAGGGCAGGGTGATCCTCGGCGTCGGAATCGCGCCCGACGTGCCGAACGTGCGTGCCGAGTTCACGGCAGCCGGCGTGCCGTTCGACAAGCGTGTCGGTCGCCTGGTCGAAGGTCTGGCGCTCTGCCGCGCGTTGTGGACCGGCAAGCCGGTGACGTGGCCCAGGCACGGCGCCGAAGGTCGCTGGACTGTGAAAGACAGTGCGCTCGGGCCGACGCCGCATCGGCCGGGCGGCCCGCCGATCTGGATCGCTGGCGCGGTCAAGGCCTCACGCGAGCGTGCAGGCAGGCTCTACGACGGCTGGTTCCCCAACAGTCCGCTCGCCAAGGACTATGCGCCGGAATGGGCGGAGGTCGTGGCTGCGGCGAAGGCTGCCGGCCGCGATCCCTCCGAGCTCACCGCGGCGATGTACATGACGCTGTCGATCGACGACAACGCCCAGCGCGCCGACGACAAGCTCAACGCCTACCTGAAGGAATATTACGGCGTCGATCCCCTGGAGACGCGCAAGTGGCAGAAGAGCTTTGCCGGCCCCGCCGCCGAAGCCGCGGCCTGGATAAGGTCGTACGCCGACGCCGGCGCGACCCATCTCGTGCTTCGTTTCGCCGGTGACCATGATCGGCATCTGGAAACCGCGGCGCGCATTAGACGCGATCTGGGTTGGTGAGGGAAACGGTGACGTCATGAAGTTCGCACTGCACTTCGGCAACAACACCTTTCCCGACTTCGCCGGCGCGGCGCGACTGGCGCGATTGGCCGAGGCGGCCGGCTTCGACTCCGTTCTGGCGGTGGACCATGTGGTCTTCCCCGACAACTACACCTCGACGTACCCCTACTCCGCGACCGGCCGCCTGCCGGTCGGCCGCGGCGGCGCATTCCCCGATCCCCTGATCTGGATCGCCTATGCCGCGGCGGTGACGACGCGCCTGCGCTTTCTGACGGGCGTGGTCATCCTGCCCCAGCGCGACCCGCTCGTGCTGGCCAAGCAGGTTGCCACCCTCGACTACATGAGCAGCGGCCGGTTCGAGCTCGGCATCGGCGTAGGCTGGCTGAAAGAGGAGTTTCAGGCCCTGGGTGTGCCCTTCGAGCGGCGCGGCCGGCGCGCTGACGAATACCTTACGGCCATGAGGGCATTGTGGGCCGAGGATGGGGCAAGTTTCTCGGGCGAGTTCGTCAACTTCAAGGACGTGAGCTGCAATCCCAAGCCGTTCGGTCGCATTCCCATCGTCGTCGGCGGTCATTCCGAGGCTGCCGCACGCCGGGCCGGCCGCCTGGGTGACGGTTTCTTTCCGTCGGTCGGCGCCCAAGTCGACACCTTTCCTCTGTTCGACATCGCCCGCCGAGCTGCGGCGGAGTCCGGTCGGGATCCTGCAGCCATCGAGATGATTGCTGGGTGTCCCGATCTGCTGCCTAGCTCGACTGTCGAACCGCAGGCCGCCATCGAGGAGCGCAAACGCCGCGGTGTTCACCGCATCGTCCTTCCGGTTGGGCCGTTCATGCCGAACCTCGATGAGAGCCTGGCCCGCTTCGGAGAGATGGTGATCCGGCCCTATGCAGAGCTCTAACGACTTCACTCGCTGTGCTATGCCGAAAAGTTGAAGTCGTCGAACCCGCATAGGTGCACTGCCGAAAAATTGAGTGCAGTTTCGAGTGCAACTGAACACTTTCCGCACATATGAGCAGCGCTACGCCCGAAATAATTCCGCTGTTTGCGACTCCACTCGTCACGTTCGATGTACCTGAGGCGGCGGCGCTCAACAGTGAATTGCGTCGCGTGATCGGCGAGCGCGAGAAGACGCATCCCAGCACACAGCATTCCAATGTCGGCGGCTGGCAGTCGAGCTGGGACATGGACCGCTGGGGCGGAGCGCCGGCGATCAAGCTGCTGGCCATCGGTCGCAACGTCGCCAACCGAGTGACGACGGATCGCAAGGGCGCCGCCGGCAGCGGCCCCCACCCCGGCTTCTTTGCCGTGACCTGGCACGGGAATATGTGGGCGAACGTCAACCGCAGCGGCCACGGCAACGAATTCCATTCCCACCCGGGCGCCTTCTGGTCCGGTGTCTATTATGTTGACGACGGCGGCATCGCTGCCGACCCGTCGCTCGGCGGAGAGCTCGAGTTCATGGATCCGCGCGGGCCATTGCCGGCGATGAACGCGCCGCACCTCGGCTATGCCATGCCGGGCGGCCTGACGGGAGGTGCCACCGAACGCATCCGGCCCATGGCCGGCCGGTTGGTGTTGTTCCCGTCATGGATGATCCATCAGGTGCGGCCCTATCACGGCACCGCCGAGCGCATTTCCATCGCGTTCAATCTCAGTCTTTGACCGGCGGCGTTCCGAAAGGCCTGCCCCCTAAGCGAACGCCTTACCGATTTTAGCCCAGTCGGCCAGCGCGGATTCGTGCCCGGGCACGAGCTGGATAGTGAACTGGCTGTAGCCTGCGCCCCGCAACGCCTCGATCCGCTTCTTGATTTCGGCCTCGGTCGCCGTGAACGAGGTGTTGGCGATCAAGTCCGCGGTGACGAATTTCTTCTCTTCGTCCTTCACGAACATCAAGTGACCGCGATGGTTCTCGAGATACCGCGCGTCCCTGGGCTCGAAGCTGCGCGCGAGCTCAATATAGGCCTGGATTTCCGGGGTCGACGGCATGGCCACGCCCGGCGCCAGCCCGGCCAGTGCCTGATCGGCGGCGCGATGCAGCATCACTGCAGCGCGTGGCCCGGCCTGGGCCATGGCGCGCTCGGAGTTGGCCGGCTCGCCGTCCTCCAGTACGCAGCCCAGGGCGAAGGCGGTGGCCTGCAGGTCGCCGATGGCGTGGCCCGCCTTGCCCCAGGCCTCACGCATGGCTTCGACTTCCTTGATGCCGTTCTCTACCTTGCCGACGAAGTCGATCCAGCCTGCCTTCAGTTTGGCCGTCAGCGCGCGGGTGCGAGGCCCGAAGGCGGAAAGGTGCAGGGCAATCGCGTCCTGGGTGTTGAAGAGAGGCAACTCAGGGTTGAGGAATCTTATTTTGCGCTTTTGCCCTTCCATTTCGAATTCGACCGTCTCGCGACGCAAAAGGCCATAAACCTGATGCACGTAGGTCTCCATCTCCTTGACCTTTATGGCGCCAAAACCCATGGCGCGACGGGCCGTGAAACCCGTCCCGACGCCGAAATCGATACGCCCCGGTGCGAGCTGGTTGAGGGTGGCCAGCGCATTGGCCGCGACCGGCGCAATGCGGTTCGACGGCACCAGGACGCCGGTGCCGAGCCGAATACGCCGCGTATTGACGGCAGCGGCCCCCATGGCAACGAAGCAGTCTGCGCTCAGCATCTGCGTGTCATAGAACCAGGCGTGGCTGAAGCCCGCTTCCTCGGCCGCTTGAACCAGCCTCCAGGAGTCCGCCGCGGTGGGCAGGGCGATGCCGAAATCCATTGCCTCGATCTCCGAAATAAATGTGTACTCAAGCCCAGTATGCCAGCCGCCGGACCATTTTGGGTGATTGACGAATGCACTACCTTTGCGATAGTTACGTGCTTTTGTGGCCTGACGCCGTGCCGAGAAAACGACCTTCTGCCCACAGCGACGAGCAATTCGCAGTCTTCCTGGACAGGATCAAGAACACTCTGCACTCGGACGAGGGTGCGAAGTTCGAAGAGGTCCTGAGGAAGCTTATCCTCAAGGACAACGGGCAAAGTCGTCCGACCAGCCCGCCGGCTGTGCAGGACGGCCCACGCGCCCGCCCGGTTTCGCCTTCGAGCGAGCCGTCCTCGGCGGCCTTGCTGCCGCAGCGTCCCGACTTCGCGGCCATCGAGAATGCGGCGCGCGACAGCGCGGCCGACCGCCAGAACCTCATGACGCTGATTGGCCAGCTCGTGTTCAGCTGGTCGAACAACGAGAGCCTGCTGATCTATGTGCTGATGCTGCTGCTGAGAACGGATGAGCGTTCGGCGGCCGTCGTCTTCTCGACACTCAACACCACGCGAGCGCGCCTCGACCTCGTGCGCCGACTTTCATTGCTGCATCTGCACGACCCCGCCACCCGCGCCGAGGTCGACAGGACGATGGAGCTTTTCAACGACGCCAACCGCATCCGCAACGAGTTCCTGCATGCCATGTATCTCGTGAACGAGCAGGGCCAGATCACGCATACCCAGATGCTACGCTTCATAGAGAAAAAGGGGCGCGTTTCGTTCGGCGACCGTCAGCCGATCGACGCCAAACGCAAACAAACTCTCGTCGATGTCGACGACAGGCTGCGCCAGTTGAACCGGCAGCTGTGGGACCTGCTTCCCCGCCTCCAGGCGGCGATGGCGTCGACGCCGCCCGCTTAGCCCTCCATCACGGTGCGGGCGGCTGCTTCGCGGTGGACTCGCTCGTGGAAATGACGGCAGCGACAGTATCGGTCATGACCGGAGATCGGGTCAGATCCGCCGAGGCAGCGGCCTCGCTGATGCGCCGGAGGATGAATGACGCGGTTTTGAACGACACGTTCAGGATTCGCTGCAACTGATGCGGTCGGATGTTTTTCGTGCCGCCGCCGGTGAGGTAGATTGCCTGCAGCCATTTGTGTACCGGGACATGGCTGGACATGAACAAGGTGCCATGGGTCACCGAGAAGCTCCTGCGACACGCATAGCACTTGTATGTGCCGAGCCGCGTCGAGGCGCCATTGAGCTTGCCGACGCGCTCGGTCCCGCTGCAGTGTGGACAACGCACGCCATCCGGCCAGATGATGCCCTCCAGATAGCGATGGGCACTCAACTCATTGGAGAATCTCTCAAGCGCTTCGCTCACGAGAAATTCGTTGTCCACGTCCGTCGAATCTGCGCCGCCACCCAGACCGATTTCTATGAATCTTCCCACACTCTCCCGGTCCATCTCGCCAACCCCCTTACGCCGCGCCCACGGTTTCACGTATGAGCCCTGTGCGCCGGGTGAACCTGTGTTTTTTCGGTGATCATGGATTTTGCTTCGCCTGGGACCTTTTTGGCCCGCAGACCGGGTTATTGAAGCCCAACGTCCGGTTGCGGAATTAACGGAAAAACCAGTATCGAGAGCACTGCGGAGGCTGGCTCCCAGGTTCAGCTGTGTGCAGTGGTCGTTCGGGAGAGGCCAGCCACTTCATCGGTGCCGAAGGGCCGGAAGTCGTCGCCTCGACCGGGACCGAGGGACCGGGATCGCTGTCAATGCGACCTGCGCGAGGGGCGCGGGAAGGTGGAGTGGCTCGGGCGGGAGGTGCAAGTCCCAATGCCTCGAGTGATGGTCGGTAGTTCTATTCACGACGTTGGCAATGTCCTGCTCTTCCCCATACTACCGACAATGCCTACCCGGGCGGGATAGGTCTTACCTAGCTTCATGCGGCAAGCCGGCAAGGCCAGATGCCGCACAAGTGCCGAAGAGGAGGCGTTGCTTCGTCCCATGATGCGCCGGCGACTTCTCTCCACGGCTGCGACGCTCGGCCTTTGGGCCGCCAGGCCGGGCAGCCGAGCATCGGCGACGTCAGACGATTCCCTGTCTCAGCTCGCCGCACGAGCCGGCCTCTACTTCGGTACGGCCGTACGGATCGAGGATATCCTCGCCGAGGCAGACCTGCGGGGTACCGTGCTGCGCGAATGTGCGAGCCTGACACCGGAGATCGCGATGAAGTGGGATGCCATCGAGGAGTCGCCGGGGCGTTTTCGGTTCGGGCCAAGCGATGACTTGCTGGGATTCGCCGTCCAGCAGGGACTGCGGACCCACGGTCATACTTTGCTGTGGCACGCCGCCGTGCCTGACTGGGCGCAGGCCCGATTGCGCAGTCAAAGCAGCTGGACTCCGGTGCAGCGCTACATGGAAGCGGTGTTGTCCCGATATTCCGGCGCGATCGGCCGCTGGGACGTCGTCAACGAGCCCATCGAGACCGGGTATTGCATGGATGGGCTGCGCGGCAGCGTGTTCCTCGAGGTCTTCGGGCCCGACTACGTTGCGAACGCCCTTCACGAGGCGCGACGCCTCGCCCCAGGCGCCGAACTGATGATCAACGAATTTGCCCTCGAGGCCGACAGCCAGGTCGAAAGCGACAGGCGCTATCATTTCCTGAAGCTGCTCGAGAGGCTGAAACGAGCCGGCGCTCCACTCGACGGCGTCGGACTGCAGGCGCATCTCGATCTGTCGAAGGGGCCGATCCGGACCGTCGTCTATACGCCGTTTCTGCGGGAAATCGCCAGCCTTGGCTTGTTCATCGTGATCACCGAATTGGACGTCAAGGAATACGACTATGCACAGCCGGTCGATCGGCGCGATCGCGATGTCGCCGATGCAACCGCCCGCTATCTCGACATTGTCTTGGCTGAGCCCGCCGTGCGTGGCGTGTCGACCTGGGGAATGAGCGACCGGCACTCGTGGCTACGGGTCACGCCGGAAGACTTGGCCCGCCACCCGGGAAACTGGAAGGACGGGTCGTCGCCCGGTTTCAACCGCGGCCTGCCGTTCGACAGCTCGATGCGGCGCAAGCCGATGTACCACGCCATCGCCAGCGCCCTGCGGCACGCTCCGGCACGCCGTGGCTGAACCGGCCCCTGTAGTGCGCGCCAATCCGATCAGATGGACCCGCGTGTTCCATCTGATCGGATCCGCTCCACGTTCAGACAACCATTCGGCCGTGCGCGAGCTCGGCCATGCTGCGTGATGAGCGGTCGATCGGCTTGCGCGCGGTCGCGACCCAGCTGATGAGCTCCTCCATGCCGCTCTCGAAATCGCGTCGTGGCCTAAAGGCGTAGGTTTCTGCAATCCGCGAGACGTCGGCGAAGCAGTGCCGGATGTCGCCGACCCGGTACTGGTCGAGCACCCGTGGCGCGATGTTCTTGCGCAGGAGGCGTGCCAGCGTGCGGGCGATGCTGTTGACCGAAATGGACTGCCCGCTGCCGACGTTGAAGGCGCCCCAGATGCGCTTGTCGCTCTCGAGAACCGTTGCAAAGGCCTCGGCCACGTCCTGGACATGAACGAAATCGCGCTGCTGCTCGCCATCCTCGAACACCAGCGGCGGTTCGCCGTTGAGCAGTCGCGAGATGAAGATCGCAGCGACGCCGGTGTAGGGATTGCTGAGGGCCTGGCGCGAACCGTAGACGTTGAACAGGCGCAAGGCAGTCGTCGGAATGTCGAGGGCACGGCCGACCGTCAGGAGCATTTCTTCCTGATCGCGCTTGTTGATCGCGTAGATCGAAGCCGGGTGCAGCGGCTTTTCCTCCTTGGTCGGAAGAGGCTCGAGGGTTTCCCGGCCTCCTTCGCCTTCCAGTTCCCACGATTTCCGTCGGAGCTGCTCGTTGCTGCGCAGCGGGGGAGCGATCGAAGTCTTTGCCGCCGGCGACCAGTACTCGCCCTCGCCGTAAATCGACATCGACGATGCCACGGCGATACGCTCGATGCGATGGCTGCACCGCGACAGCACGTCCAGCATGATGGCGGTGGCCATGGTGTTGTTGCGCGTGTAGTCGGCGATGTTCGTCATGCTCTGGCCGACGCCGACCGAGGCTGCCAGGTGAACGAGATGGGTGATGCCATCCAGGCTCGATTCGAAGACGCCGTCGTCGAGGATGTTCCCCTTGATGCGGCGGGCGCGCGGATCGAGGTAAACCGGCCAGCCATCCTCGGCCATCTCGGCATCGGCGTGGACCTGTGGCAGCAGGCAGTCGAGAACGGTAACCTCGAAGCCGCGCTTGAGCAGCTCGTCGACGAGATGGGATCCGATGAAGCCGGCCCCTCCTGTGATCAATGCATGACGCGTTGACATACAACTTGCCCCTTCCGGTTTACTCGCGACGCATTTCTTGCCACGCACGGGCAGTGCGTGACTCGCGGACTTCCGGGACCTGGGGCCGATTTTCACCACCCAGTGCCGCTGACTTTTCGCACCCCTCTCAGCGTGCCAGCTGCTGCGAAATTCGATCCACAGCGACACCACCCCGTCCAGCGATCGGCTTGGAAATCCGGTTTGACGCGCCGCAGGTTTCATCGGCGCGAACGCACCGCTCCGGGTCATGAGTGCGGACAGCTTCCATGATGACCAGTCCGTGGCCGACAGCATCTTTGGCTTTGGCAATCGAAAGTCGCGATAGCGGTGCGCGGGCAGGCGAGGGCGCCGAGCGCGATGAGCGTCGTCCGCTTCGACGCCTCGAGCTCATCGAAGATCGACCCTGCTGGCCATCAGGCAGGAGGCCTGTACCGGATGAGAAGGCTGATCAGGGAATGTGGCAGGATCTCCTGGTGGTCGTTGTTCGCCCAAGGCGCCGTCGCCGGGTTGTAGTCGAACGGCCGGTTCAATCCCCAGCGCCGGTCACTGCGGTCGAGGATGTGAGGGGTCTTGGGTACGCCAAATCCCATTGGGTGGCGGCCACGACTGGTTTTTAAGGGAAGCTGATCGTCGGCGCCCTGTTTTGCGAGGCGATGATGTCTGGAGTTCTTGCGTTGCCGTGATGGGCGACCGCGACCGCAATCGTGGTCGTGCAGCCCTGGTGGTTCCGTAGCGACAGACAGGGGGCGATGGCTACCCAGCGGCCCGTTGGCGGCCAGCGCAGAGGCGGAGTGGAGAAATGTGCGCGCACAGTGCTTGATTTCACTAGTGCGTGAGGTAAGTGCATTCGCACTGTGAGTTTATGGACAAAATCGCAAGACGGTATTGTCTTGCATGTCAGAGAGACCTGGAGGGGATTGGTTCGATGGCCCGCAAGAATGTCTCCGCTCACAATGACGAGCAGTTCGCCCTGTTCATCGAACAGATTGGTACGATATTGGACTCCGAAAAGGAGGCGCAGTTCGAAAAAGTCGTGCGCCGCCTGGTGCGTGTCGCCGCCTCCGATGACAGGGACGAAGGCGACGCAGCGGTCCAGGACGCGGCAACCGATCCGCCGGCCTCCCTCCAGTCGACCGCGCGTACCTGGCCGCTTGCGGGGGGCGGAGTGGCCGGCAGGTTACCGGCGCGGCCGGACTTCGAAGCCATCGAGAAGGCCGCACGGCAATCCGGTGCGAGCCGCGCCAACCTGATGGGATTGATCGGTCAGCTGGTGTTCAGCTGGTCGAACAACGAAAGCTTGCTGATCTACGTTCTAATGGTCCTGTTGCAAACCGACGAGCCGGCGGCGGCGACCGTCTTCTCGACGCTGAACACCACGCGTGCCCGGCTCGACCTGGTCTCCCGGCTCGGTCGCATCAAGCTCGCCGATCGCGAGACCCGGATGGCGCTCGACCACGTCGTTCGGCGCTATAACGAGATCAACCAAGTACGCAACGAATTTCTCCATGCCATGTACGCGGTCGACGCCAGGGGGACCATTACGCACACGCAGACCATGCGGTTGGTCAACAAGAGCGGCCGTCTGAGCTTTGGGCAGCAGCAGGCAATCGACCGCGAAAGAATTGAAGGCCTGATCCGGACTTGCAACGACTTGAGAGCGCTCAACCGGAAGGTCTGGGATCTACTTCCCGGGCTGGCGAAGGCGGTCGCATCCGCCTCGGGCGTGCATTCGGCGGCTGGTCCGGTCGGCATGCACGGCGGCAGCAATCAGGCCGGCGGCGTCGGCCCGGCAGTGTAGCCCGCGTCCGAATGCGGACGCACCGCCAGCAGCCCGCGAGTGTCCGCGGGATCGATATTGTCCATCTTGGCTGCCGCCGACTCGAGACGACGCATCATCGATGCGGCGGTCTTGAATGATACGTTCAGGATGCGACACAGGCGATGCGCGCGCATCGGCCTGGCGCCACCTTCGGTCAGATATATAGCCTGCAGCCATTTGTGGGCCGGCACGTGGCTCGCGCTCAGCAACGTTCCGTGCAGGACGGAAAACGTCTTGCGACAGTTGTAGCACTTGTAGGTGCCAAGGCGCGTCGAGGCTCCGTTCAGCTTGCCGGCCTTCCCTTGGTGGCCGCAGCGCGGACAGCATACGCCGTCGGGCCACAGAATGCTTTCGAGATAGCTCAGCGCACTCAACTCATCCGCGAATAGCGCTAGCGTCTCGCGGACGCGATTCGGGTTCCCGCTCATGACCCCAACCCCCAAGCACACACTTCCCGCTCCCCTAGGGAGCCCCAACGCTCGATCGACCCCATCGATCGAGCGTTTCTCGCGGAGCATATTCGCGTCAATTGCACCGAAAGTTAATAGCGGGTCACACTTCTCCAACTTCAAGCGTCACGGCGAAGACGGGCGCGATTTAGAACGATGGTACGCGGCGGCAGCACAATGCAATTCGTGCGCAGCATCGCCACTTGCCGTGTATCCTGGCCTGCGACGCAGGGTGTACATGCAACAACGACGGGCCGAAAGTGGCGCGATTGTGGCGCAAACTCCCGCGTTGCCGGGTCAGGCAACTCCACTGAGTGCGGCGCAGAATCGGCCCAGCGAAGGACAGCACTTGCCTTGACGGGAAAATGCCGGCTCCTCGGTTTTGCGCAGCGCTGCATTCGAGAGGTCACACTTCTGCCAACAGCGGCAATGCACAGAGTCGGGTCCGACAAACACACGGCATTCGGCTCGACGGACGAGCAATGAGTCGGGTCGCGCGGGATGGTGCAAATCGCGACCCAAGCGATTCGACTGGCGTGTCGCTTGTCCTGACCGTGCGTTTCCGTGTTCCACGCGGCCTCCCCATCGTGGCATCCGACTCGGCCCGGCTCACGAACGACGTGCGCGTGGTCGCCCAACGACTCGGGCAAGGGTCGCGATTGTCCGATTGAGTTGCGTGGCGCCTGCGCAGACTATGCCCCTCAGATCAGGCGCAACCACCAGTTGTTCTCTGCCTGATTTCGGGGGCCAGCCATGTAACCTGTCGACGTGCTACCCGCGATCTCCGGCCAGCGCGATGCGGTCGCAGACGCAAAGCTTCAAGATTTTGTTCGATTGACGTCGTCGTTCACTTCCGATGCCTCGCATACAGATGAATAGCGGGCTTGGCCGTGACGGGACGTTCTCCATCATCAATCAGGAGACTTTCAATGTCCAAGCACAAGGGCCACAAGGACGATCCCAGCCAGGATCAGGACCAGCTGCAGGCGCAGCTCGAGGCGCAGCTCCAGGGCCAGCTGCAGGGCCAGGGCGAGCTTCAGGCTCAAGGCCAGGGCCAGGGCCAGGGCCAGGGCCAGGATCAGTACCAGGCTCAGCTCGCCGCTCAGGGCGTCGCCCAGGGTGCTCTCCAGTACTCCGAGAACGCGAGCAAGAACGAGAACGACAACAAGAACGAGAACTCCAACGACAACAAGTTGGAAAACAGCGTCGACAACAAGCTCGACAACTCGGTTGACAACAAGGTCGACAACTCGCTCGACAACAAGGTCGAGAACACTGTCGAGAACAAGATCGAGAACAACGTAGAGACCAACGTCGACGTCGACGTCAAGGTGGACCTCGATCTGAGTGGCCTGGACCTCCAGCCGGCGATCGACGTGGAGGACCTCGACGGTATCCTGTTCCAGATGCCGGACCACGTGGAGCAGGGCGGCACCAACAACTTCAACATCGATCAGGTCAACAACCTGATCGACAATGACAAGATCGACAACGCGCAGGTGCTGTTCAAGGCGGAAGGCTACGGCGGTTCCGACTACTGCTGCGATGCGGATGCGCCGTCGGTGTTCTCGATGTCGGCCAAGGCCGAAGGCGGCTACGCCAAGATCGACGACGCCAAGGCCGAGATGACGGACGGCACGGGCGCGTCGATTGCGGCCGATGCCTCGGCGTCTCTGACGCAGGATGCGTTCACCCAGAGCATCGTGATGGGTGCCAACATCCAGTTCAACTCGGTGACGATCAACCTCGCAGGCGAGAACGTCGACACTGGGTCGGAAGGCTAAGCCTGATCTAGGGAACTCGCCCGGCTCCGGCTGGGCGAGTTTCCCCTCTCGTTCTGTCCTGTCGCATCGGCGGCCGCACAGAGAGAACGAACAGAGGGGAAGCCGTCGCACACGGTGGAACGTCCCACGATGCGCTCCGCCCCTCGGCCTCTCATGACGGTCGGACATTGAAGTTACCGCGGCTTGGTCGGCCGTCACGGCTGCGTAGCACTTTAGGACTTGGTCATCGTATCGAGCTCGTGGCGCGTAATCGCGCGAATCTGCTCACGCGGGACGCAGGCATCATGGTTCAACGCGATGCAGGTGTGTCTCATCGCTCGCATCGTTGCTTCGTCGTCCGCATGCGCAGATCGGGATCGAGCCGGGCGGAGTGCGCGTCTCGAAGCCTGGCATTGCCAGCACGGAGCCGCGCGCGCGGCACTTGAAATGGGTTGACTTCGTCACCGGAAATTATGGCTTGTCTCCCGCCGATGCTCTTCGAGAGGATCGGAATAATGGTCGCCGAATTGGCTTGCGGTCAGAGTCGTCGCCGCGCGTCACCATGCCCGAGTTCCGGTGAAGCCTACACCGACTCCATCGCGTCCGGATCGGCCCAACAGGTCGGTAGCCGGATATGGATGGGGGCGGCAAGGGGGTCATCGGCTGCCGATCTTGAGAAGGATGTCACCGATTGCGAGCATGTCCGGAGGACTTCTCTGGAGACGAGGCAAGCACGCATCCGCCTGTCCGTTCGAGGTAGAGTCGTCGATGGGGGCGACTTGGAGGTGACGAACGAACGCATCCGCTCTCGACAGCGCTCGAACGACGGACGAAGTCTCAGGTAGCGTAAGCGTCGATGTATCGGGTCCCGGGGCTGCCGCTCGCTCTATTCGTAATTGGCTCTGAGGCTCTTCGATGGCCGGTGCTTTGCAGCAGAGGCTATTGGTCGATTCGGGCAACGCCACCATGATCATCGGGAACGGCGAAGATCTGGTGGGTGTGGCGGGCTATACGGTGCTCGGGAAAGCCACCGAACCGTGGGGGTGTCCGGCGAATGTCGTGAAGGGGCCAGTCCAGATTGTCGCGGCCGATGGCGGCATCTACCAGATAAGGGATTGCTATTCTACGCCTGTATCGGTCCCAACAAGTGCGGAATGCGGACGTGGAATTTCGGATGTCGGTGGTCCCAGCTTCACTGGCGATCGGCGGCACGAAAACGGGTTGGCCGGCAACGTCGCCTCGCCGATTGCGATGATCGATACCGGAGGCGGTCCCGTCTTCCTGAGCGATCCGAACGGCTATGTCTATGACAAGAAGTGAACCAGCAGGGATGAATGTCGGCGGCATTGCCGCCTTGTTCAATCGCATCCTGATAGACTACGCCCGCATCCGCGTCGGGCTTTCCCCCAAGTAGCAGGGCAACGACGGCGACCACCGGTAGCGGTCGCGGTTGACGCCGCCCTCGCTCACCCCACCCAGAAGGCCTGCCCGCAACAGTTGCGATTGCCGAGCCCTGAGCGGGGTTCTGGCCTGGCTTCACTCGTTCCAGCATCGAAAGGGGAGAAGCGATGAAGATCTACGCCGATGCCGCGAGGAAGAAGTTCGCCGCGCTGTGCAACCTATATGGCCCGCCGGTTTCCTACTGGCGGCTGGGCAATGCGTTCGATACCATCATCGACTACTTGGAGAATGTCGACGCGAGCGCCGCTGCCGAGGTCGGCAAGATGGTGGTCGAGCAGTACCAAGCCTCGCTGGACAAGCTCGGCGGATGCGACAACGCGTGGTTCGACGATTTTGGTTGGTGGACCATCGCGACGCAACGGGGCGTGGGGAAGCCATTCCTCGGCGGCGTGAGGAACGAACTGACCGGATTCATGAAGGAGTGCTGGGGAAGGTTCAGTGCGAACGCGCCCTATGTATGGGATCGCCGTCCGGACGGTAAGTTCGATGACTGTCGCCCGGCAGTCCTTGGCGGCGTGTGGAACGAATACTGGGCAGGGACGAGTGCAAAGTACCCGGGCCCGAAGGGCGCTGATCCCAGTAAAGGCACCCTCGAAGGAATTCAGAATACTGTCACCAACGCGGTCTACCTGATTGCGGCCCAGCGCCTCGGCCGTACCGATCCACAGGCCAAGGCGGCGGCCGACAAGGAATACGCCTTCCTCAACACTTGGCTCTTTTCCGAGGAGCCGAAGCTCTGGTGGGCGCTGACCACGGGTCAGCCACTGGGCGAGCGGAAGGCCCGCGCCGGGTTTCCAGACCGACTGGGCGTGGACGGGCGACCAGGGCTTGCTCGTAGGCGCGCTGGTGGACCGCATGAGCTTCGACAAGGCGAACTACCAGCACCTTCTGGGGAGGGCGAAGGAGCTTCTGAACGGTGCATTGACGCTGGTCGATGGAAATGGCGTGCTGATGTCCTATACCACCTCCGGCGCCGTGCCCGATGGCGACGTGACCGACTACGCGACCGGGACGGGCGTCTTCTGGCGGAACATGCTGTATGCTTGGAAGAACAACCAGGACCTGGCGGCGTCGATCTCCACCCCCGGTTACATGGCCTTGGTGAAGACCAACGCCGACGCGGCGGTGAATTCGACCGAGGCGACCGATTGCGACCGCCTCACCAACCAGCTTGCTATCCTTGTTGCGGCCACCGCGATATTGAAGTGACCGGGCTCCGCGCCGGCTAAGATGTTGGGTGGCGTAACCTGACGAAGAAGGACCTGAAGCGCCTGCCCTGACGACAGTCGTGAATAGCGAGTGCCTTGACCGGCTCGGCCGTGCCCAGACTCACGGCTACCGTGGGTGCCGCCAGCCGCTTCGTGCGATAGCCCAAGTCGAACAGGCGAAGGGCGCGAGGGCGTCGCGGCAGCCAGCATCGTTGCTCGCCTGATGCCCGCCGACAATGGGTCAGCGAAGTCGTATGGGATTAGTGAGACCTGGGGTGACTGTGTGCGAATCCGCACATTGCAGTCGCACGGTGTCGACTACTCGTTCACGGCAGAAGAGAGCACAGCTGCTCGACGCGCAGTTTGCATCCCTTTCGTGTGAAAAGCGGCTTTAGAGTAGGGCAGGGACTTTGCAACCGGAACTGGACCCCACCTTTCGCGAAGTGTTGGCGATGTTTGCGGATGAGATCAGCGCACATCGTTACCTCGAGCGGCTGCTCTGGCCTAATGGCTTGTGTTGTCCACGCTGCAACCACAAGGGAAAGGTCCGCGAGTTGAACGGGGCCTCGACGCGTGCCGGCACCTACAAGTGCTACAAGTGCCGCAAAATGTTCTCGCTGCTTCACGGCACGTTCATGAGTTCGAGCCACGTGCCGGCCCACAAGTGGCTGCAAGCAATGTATCTGACGGCAGGCGGGACGAAGCCGATGCGTCCGCACCATCTGGCTCGCATTCTGAATGTGTCGTTCAAGACTGCGGTCTCGATTATACGCCGCATAGCCGATGCGGCCCGGCCGTCGGTGTCTTGCGTCGGCAACACGGAAGCTGTCACCAGTCCGATCGTCGACTTCACCGTTTGCCGCCCAGACCACATCCTGCTGGGCAGGGTGGAGAACGGCGGGCACTGACAGCTTATGGTGCGGTACGCCGGCGCGTCCCGGCGATGTGGCGCGGCCGCCCCCCCCCCGGGCGGGGGGGCCCACAGGGCCCCACACG
>JAEZIF010000240.1 GCA_023416135.1 Pseudomonadota bacterium | reverse complement strand
GCGCCATCCCGCCCAGCTTTCGGGCGGTCAGCGTCAGCGCGTGGCCCTTGCCCGGGCGCTCGCCGTCGAGCCGCGCGTCCTGCTGCTCGATGAGCCGTTCGGTGCGCTCGACGCCAAGGTGCGGCGCGACCTGCGACGCTGGCTGCGCGACGTCCACGACCGGACCGGCCACACCACGCTGTTCGTGACCCACGACCAGGAGGAGGCGCTCGAGCTCGCCGACCGCGTCGCCATCTTCAGCCGTGGCGCCGTCGAGCAGACCGGCACGCCGGACGAGATTCTCGACCGACCGGCGACGGCATTTGTCGCGGGCTTCGTCGGCGAGGCCGTGCGCTTGCCGGTCGACGCCGCGGGCTCGTGGATCCGCATCGGCCCGCACCAAGTGCCGACGCCCGACGAGAACGTCGCGGGGCCGGCCGAGTTGTTCGTGCGGCCGCGCGATCTCGTCGTTGCGAGGCCGGGCGCCGACGCCATCCCGGCGCGCGTGATCGGCGTGCGGCGCTCGGCCGTGTCGCGACGCGCCGAGCTCGCGCTGGCCGACGACTTGCCGACGGTCGAGATCGAGTTGCCGGAGGGCCGGTCGGTCCGCCGCGGCGACGTGCTGCCGGTCGCCTTGGGGACCATTCGCCTCTTCACGCGCTAGGAGCCGGTGATGCCGATCGGGACGGAACTCGCCTGCGACCTGCAGCGCCGGTTCGGATACGGCCACCGGAGCGGGTCCTGTCGGCCGCAACATGGCGACCGGCGCCTCCAACGCCGAGCTCGCCATCCTGCCGGTCGATGTGCGCAAGGGGCTTGTCGAGCAGACGCGCCGGCACGCCGCCGTGGTTGTGGCCATCCCGCTGTCGAAGCGCCTCGGCGACAACGTCGCCGTCCGCAGCGCGCGCACGCCCTGGTACACCGGCCCGGCGCTGCTGGGCCATCTCGTCGCCGCGATCCTAAGGGCCGGCGCCGGACGAGCCCGACCTGGCGTTGCGCACAGCCGAACTCACGGCAGAGCAGGCGGCCGATCGCGTCGTCGAGCTGATCGTGCGTCGCGCAAACTACGGAACGTCACCGAATAGCGCAGCGCACTGAGCGGCGGAATGCTGTGCTCCCAATCGTTCCGGGCCGCGCCACTCGGCACATAGGCAGACCGGGGCATCACCTCGAGCGAGCGCCGTTCCCAGCCGTCGCCGCGGCGCCGCCGGAAGCGCAGCAGGCAAGGTGCCAGGAAGGAGATCGCGACCACCTCCTGGAACATCGGCTTGTCGCGATGCCAGCCGATCGGTGCTCCCGGGCCGTATTCGGTGACCAGCACCTGCTGCAGGCTTTCGACGGCGAGCCCGGCCACCTCCGCCGCTCGCGCGCGCAGCGGCAGGAGAATACGGGGCATGTCTATCGCCGGACGGAGCCGCCGTCCCGCATAGTCGTAACGCCAGCCGAACGAAACGACCCGCCGGCGCCCCAAAAAGCCGTGGAACTCGAAGCGTGCGAAGGGCAGTTTGGCGAACCATTCGGCGAAGTGCCGCTCCTCGCCAGCCGAGATGATCTCCTGGCGATAGCCGAACCCCTCCGGCTTCGCCGGCTCGCCGGCGAACAAATCGGATTGTCGATGCGGGTTCGACGCACGGCGCGCCGTGCGGACCTCGTCAACCATGGCACGGCTCCGCCAGTCACCTACCTCAGCTTGCGGGCGTGTTCGGCGAGGCGCCCGGTCCAGCGGCGCTGCTTGCCGATGCTGGGCAGGCCGACCGAGCCGCACTGCTCGCAGCGGAAGCGCGCGCCGGCGACGCGCCGGTTGCGCAGCCGGGGGGCATTGCCGTCGATCGTCCGGGTGTGTCCGCAGTTGGGGCAGGTGACGTCGATGGCCAACTCGTCACGGGCGAGGTCGCCGAAGGTCGTGCGGGACGTGGCTAGGGCCATTGCACCAATGCCGGCTCGGACTCTAATGCCCGTCGGGCTTCTTACGGTCGGTCAGCAGGCGGCTGACCTCTTCGGCCGATGTGTCGCCATCCCACTTCACCGGCCTTTCGAGGCTGGCATAGCGTTGCAGGCCAAGCTCGGTGAGACGGAGCGTCCCGTCGGCCTCTTCGACGAGGGCAAGCTGCTCGAGCCGCTGGACGTGCTGCAACGGGAGGTGGTCTCGCCGGCCGAAGCCCAGCGCCACGCGGCGAAGCGTGATCTCTTCGTGTGGGCTGAGCGGTGCGAGGATCCCACGCATGCCTGTCCTGACGCGGCGAGGAGCAGGAAACCCGCTCCGCACAACATGAACGTGTCAGGATGCCGTATGTTCCGTAGAATTGGCCTTGGCCTTCTCCTCGATCCAGTTCCGGGCCTGGCGGGGGCTGGCGAATACCCGGATCGGCCGCTGGGCCGACGCCAGGGCGCCGAGCAGGCGGGCGAAGACCATGGTCTGCTCGGCGGTGGCGACGATCGCCAGGGCCCCCATCATGCCTTGCTCATGGTATTCGCGGATCCTGGCGCAGAGCAACAGCATATCGTCGGAAGTCAGGGTCGGGACGGCGGCGCGGCCGTCGAAGAACTTGCGATAGCCCATCGCCTTCGCGCCCGCCATCGCCTCCAGGAGTGCGACGGCGTCGCCCACGGTGACGTTACCCTCCGCTACTCCTGTGAACAGTCGCGCCTTCGAATCGATCGTCCAGTACAGAGGCATCAGGGAGGCAATCTCGAAGTCGGTGTCGGGTCGCGCGTAGTGTTTTGACCTTATCGTCTGCAGGGCACGGTTCGTCTACATCGGGGGAACGATCGTCGCTGCAATTACTGCGGAAGCGTTTCTCACTCGCACTCGACGTTTGTCACTTGCACGCGACGTGCGGGTCACAGTCCCGCTGTCCACAGCGAAGTAGGCTAAGCTGGCGCATGTCCATGGAGTCCCGCGCTGCGCGCGCAGCCTTCCTCGGCATCGAGCGCTCGTTGACCGGCAGGCGATGGGCGGCTCGATTGGCCGATGAGCGAATGGCGCTCGCCATGGCACAACGCCACGGCCTGCCCGACGCGATCTGCCGGCTGCTGGCGGCGCGCGAGGTCGATCTCGAGGGCGTGCCGGACTTTCTCGAGCCTACGTTGCGCAAGTTCCTGCCCGATCCCTCTCACCTGAAGGACATGGACGCCGCCGTTGCACGCATCGTGCGCGCGGTCCGCGAGGGCGAGAAGATCGTGGTGTTCGGCGACTACGACGTCGACGGCGCCACCTCGTCGGCCTTGCTGGCGCGGTTCTTTCGCGCCATCGGCGGCCATGTCGCCGTCTACATTCCCGACCGGCGCAAGGAAGGCTACGGCCCCAACACGCCGGCCTTGCTCAGTCTCAAGGAGCAGGGGGCCGCCGTGGTGATCACGGTCGATTGCGGCATCACCGCCTTCGAGCCGCTGGCCGAGGCCAGGCGCGTCGGCCTCGACCTGATCGTCATCGACCATCACATGGCCGAGATCGCCTTGCCCGAGGCCGTGGCGGTGGTCGATCCCAATCGCCTTGACGACACCAGCCCGCACAAGCAGATGGCGGCGGTGGGCGTGGCGTTCCTGCTGGCGGTCGGTGTCAATCGCGCGCTCCGTCAGGCTGGCTGGTACGGTGGGGCGCGCAGCGAGCCCGACCTGCGCCGCTGGCTCGACCTCGTTGCCTTGGGAACCGTGTGCGATGTCGTGCCTCTGACCGGCGTCAACCGCGCTCTGGTGCGCCAGGGCCTGCGCGTGATGGCCGACCGCACCAACGTCGGTCTCGCTGCACTGGCCGACATTGCGCGCCTGCACGAGCCACCGGGCGCCTATCATCTCGGCTTCATGCTGGGCCCGCGCGTCAACGCGGGCGGCCGCGTCGGTCAAGCCGATCTCGGCGCGCGGCTGCTGACCAGCGACGATCCGCAGGAGGTCGGCGCATTGGCGCTGCGGCTCGACGAGTTCAACGCCGAGCGCCGTGCCATCGAACGCGAGGTGCTCGATCAGGCGATCGCCCGTATCGAAGGACTCTACGGCCCGGACCGCAAGGGACTGCCCTCGGCGCTCGTCGTCGAAAGCGAGGGCTGGCACATCGGGGTCATCGGAATCGTGGCGAGCAGACTCGTCGAGCGCTACGGCCGGCCGGCCTTCGTCATCGGCCTGGATGGCGCGCTGGGCAAGGGATCGGGCCGTTCGGTGAAGGGCGTCGATCTCGGCGCGGCGGTGATCGCGGCGCGGCAGCAGGGCCTGCTGGTGAATGGCGGCGGCCATGCCATGGCCGCGGGCCTCACCGTGGCCAAGGAGGCGCTGCCCGATCTCGCCAAATTCCTCGATGAACGGCTGGAGCCGCAGCTCGGCGCAGCACCGGCCATGCGCGAGCTCGGCATCGACGCGGCCCTGGCGCCGGGGGCGGCGACCCAGGAGCTGGTCGACATGATCGAGCGGGCAGGGCCATTCGGCGCCGGCAATGCCCTGCCGCGCTTCGCCGTCACCTCGGTCCGTGTCAACCATGCCCAGACGGTGGGCGAGGGCCATGTACGTTGCTCGCTGGTCGGCGCCGAACGCGGCCGCATCGAGGCCATCGCCTTCCGCGCCGGCCAGACGGCGCTCGGCCCGGCGCTGCTCGATCCGGCTCGGCCGGTGCTGCATGTCGCAGGCGCGCTGCGCATCGACCGCTATGGCGGCCGCGACAGCGTGCGCCTGCAGATCGACGACGCCGCCCCGGCGGCGGGCTCAGTGCTGGCATGATTTGCCAGCCCCGAGCCGCTACATGCTGCCGCTCTTTGGCCCTTCGTCCCCTTCGTCTAGAGGCCTAGGACACCGCCCTTTCACGGCGGCGACACGGGTTCGAATCCCGTAGGGGACGCCAACGATCAGACAGGTCGTTACAGGCTCAGGAACACGAAAGAATCACGCTGTTTTCGCCCCGTCTTGCGGCACGAGGAGCGGGGAGAGGTTCGCGAGGACGACGAAGTTCGCTTGGAGGACCCTGATGATAGGGGATCCCGCCGCGCATTGCTCTGCCCAGGAAGCCGTCAACTAGACGACCAGAAACCCCAGGAGCGCCATCGAGGCCGCGAACAGGACCAGCGTGACAGCGTTAACGACCTCATCGGCCTCCGCACGAAACCACTCCCGGCGCGCCATACCGCAGAGCAAACGTTCCTTCCAGTTACTCATGGCCCCTCCATCGCAAGGCGTGAACGCAGAGCTCTGAAATCCTTACGATTGCTTCCGCAGGATCATCCCCGCCTGCCGCATCCGTTGCGGCGCTCTTTGCGTTGGCGGCCGCCATTGTAACTTGCGAAACTCTGCCGCGAGGGAGAGGCCTTGGTTCAGCGACAGACCACCGAAGAAATGGCTATTCACATTCTCAAGCGTGTCTACGAGCACACCGAGGGACGCCAGGAGTGGCGCAAGCTGAAAACAAACAAGGCCAGCGAAGTCGCCGTCGAACTGGCCGAAGATCGCGGCTGGCTGCTCGTCGACGAAAGGAAGGGCGTGTACCTGACGGAGAAGGGACGAGCGGTCGTACGAAAAGGCCTGTCGTGACCTCGACCGGTGTTGTCCGCCCTAGAGTCGGCGGCCGGTACGCCCATGGGGGCGCCATTCCCGGCTCTGCTTCAATCGACTCTTGATGCTCGCGGCGACTGCCGCCAAGTTTGCGGCGAGACGCTGGGGAGCGGTCATGCGGGCGCGGGATGTGATGTCGAGCGATGTCGTGACAGTGAGGGAGGACGCCTCGCTGCTCGACGCGGTCAAGCTCTCGATCAACGCCGGGGCGAGCGCGCTGCCGGTCGTCGACGCCCAGGGCAGCGTGATCGGCATGCTGAGCGAGTACGATGTCATCCAGCACATCCTCGAAGGCGAGGGAGCCTTCGACCTGCAGGCCCATCTCGAAGCGCACGGCGCCCTGCCCGAGGTCTATCGCCGCGCGCTGGCGGGGCCTGTCGCGAGCCTCATGAGCAAGCCTGCGATCTGGGTCACGGAGGATACCCGGCTGAAGGAGATCGCCGATCTGATGGTGAAGCACCGGGTGCACAGCGTTCCCGTGATTCGTGACGGCGCCGTCGCCGGCATGGTGAACCGAGTAGCGCTCGTGAAGGCCTTGCTGTCACGCCCCGATGGGACGACCGGGGCAGGAGGCGCACCGACCGGGCCGGCTGAGGTCGACGACGAGCAGCTGCGGCACGACGTCGTGGCCGCGATCCGCCGGCTTGGTTTGCCGCTTGGCGGCGGCTTCGACGTCGTCGCGCGTCATGGCGTCATCCATCTCTGGGGCAATGCCAACAATGAAGAGGATCATCGCGCCTACTGTGCGGCGGCAGCCAAGGTGGCCAGTGTCAGTGACGTCCACAGCCACATGCAGGTGCGGCCGCTGCGCGTGGGCGGATTGCGTCGATGACATGCTGCGGAAAATTGGCCATCGCCGGCCTTATCGTGCCGGCCACGCTATTGGTCGTGCATGGTCGTCGTGCGAGGGAGCGCTGCGATCAATCCAGATCCGGAGTTCGAGCGCCAACGGACGGAAGGTAGCCCGCCAGGTCATGGACCGGACGTGCAATGACCGGCCTTACCAGACCTTCGACGATACTCTGATCGACGATGTGAACCTGCAGCTGCGGTTCCGCTGCCAGGGTTGAGGCCGCCTCAGGCCGGAATGCCGAACACCGTGATCGCCATCACCACGTAGACGGCGATGAGCTGAGCGCCCGTGAACCATGTCGAACGGCCGTCGACGATCAGGATGGAGGCGACGAAGGTCGCCATCAGCACCAGGAACACCTCGACGCCGGTGAAGGCGAGGCTGAGCGGCTGAGGGGCGATCAGCAGGCTCACCAGCACCAGCAGTGGCGCCACGAACAGCGCGATCTGCGTCGTGCTGCCGACAGCGATGCCGACCGCCAGCTCCATGCGATTGCGCATGGCCATCAGTATGGCGGTGCTGTGCTCCGCCGCATTGCCGACGATCGCCAGGACCACGACGCCAATGAAGAGGTTGGTGAGCCCGAGCGCCTGGGCGGCATGCTCGACGGTGGCGACCAGGATCTCGCTCATCCACACGATCACGAGGGTCACCAACGCCATGACGCCGATGGTGAGCGCCATGGACCACGGTTGGCCGTGCATCTCGTGTCCGGCCGCATCCTCGCTCCGGAACAGGTGGGAATGCGTCTTGAGGGAGAACACCAGGCTCAGGAGGTACACCACGAGCAGAATAGCCGACACGGCGATGCTGAAGTTCATCGACTGGGCGACGAACCGGCCGCCGCCGATAACCGCGACGATCGAAGGGATGAGGATGGCCATGGCCGCCAGCGCCATCATGCCCACCTGAGCGCGGGCACCGATGGTGGCGAAGGTCTGCACTGGGTAGCGCAGCCCGCCTGCGAGGAACGCCGCCCCCAACACCAGCAACAGGTTGCCGATGATGGACCCGGTGATCGAGGCCTTGACGACGTCGAGCAGGCCCGCGCGCAAGGCGACCAGCGCGATGATCAGTTCTGCGGCGTTGCCCAGCGTGGCGTTGAGGAAGCCTCCGATCGCCTCGCCGACGCGGGTCGAGAGCTTCTCGGTTGCGAGGCCGAGCAGCCCCGCCAGCGGGATGATGGCGAGGCAGGCCATCGTGAAAGTCAGTAGCGCCGACTGCGGACGCGCGTGGTGCAGCCATGCCGCGACCGGAATGGCGAGCAGCAGCCATGCCAACGGAGCTTCACCCAAAATGCTGCGCAAAGTCTTCATCGCAACCTCCCCGAGTGGCGGCATGATACACTCAAATGAAACGGGGGATCGAATGCAGCTGAATGCTCTGGCTGTCGCGCCGCTCGCGGTCGCACTGGCCGTGATGCTGACGCCGGCGGCCGCAACCGCCGACGAAGGCGGCGCCAGCGTCTGGCTCCCGGGCCAGTTCGCGAGCTTTGCGTCGGTGCCGGGCGATCCGGGCTTCTCGCTCGAGGTGCTCTTCTATTTCCGCAAGGCCAGCGCCACGGCGAGCACGACCTTTTCGCGCGGTGGCGGCCTGCTGCTGGGCTACGACACGGCCGAGCAGTACCTCTACCTGACGCCGGGGTATACCTTCGCCGATCCAGTGCTGAACGGCCAGCTCTGGCTCGGCGTGACGTTCTCGGCCGGCCGTGCCGACTCATCCGTGTGGGGCGTCCTGAGCGGGCCGCGGGGCAATGCCTTTTCGGCCGGGACCAGCGACACCGCCACCGGCATCGGCGATCTCTATCCCATGGCCTCGCTGAAGTGGCAGGCCGGCAGCCACAACGCCATGACCTACGTCATGGCCAGCGCGCCCGTCGGCATCTACGATCCCAATCGCTGGGCCGGCGTCGGCATGGGACACTGGGCGATCGACTGGGGCATGGGCTACACCTACATGCCGGCCACACCCTTCGAGCTCTCGGTCACCGCCGGCCTGACCTACAACTTCATCAATCCGACGACGCAGTACCAGAGCGGTATGGACGCGCACATCGACGTCGGCACCTCCTGGTCGTTCAACGATTCGTTCTACGTCGGCGCCGTTGGGTATCTCTTCAACCAGCTCAGCCCGGATACCGGCGGCGGGGCCTTGTTGGGCGATTTCCGCTCGCGCGTGGCGGGCGCGGGGCCACAGGTCGGATGGACCCTCGAGGTCGGCAGACTCGCGACCGATTTCAATGTCAGGGGCTACAAGGAGTTCGCCGCCCAGAACCGGCCCGAAGGTTGGAACGTCTATTTCACCGTGTCGCTGTCGCGTGGCCGGCGTTCGGGAGACAAGGCGCCATGATCTTCCGTTTCGTCGACCGCTACCTCGATCCGTCGGAGACCCTGCTCGAGGTGCTGTTCGGCCTGATCATGGCGCTCACCATAACCGTCGGCGCCCGCCTGGTGTCCGAGCGAGCCGACATCGTCGGCATCGAGCTCGCGGTGGCGCTGCTGGGCTGCAACGTGGCCTGGGGCGTCATCGACGGCGCGTTCTTTCTGCTGGGCACGATCTTCAACCGCAACAGGCGTGTACAGTTCGTGAAGCGCCTGCAGGCCGCCGCGGATGAGACACAGGCGCTCGCCGCGGTCAGGGACGAGTTCGACCTGGACGGCGAGCCGCCGATGCGCGCCGCGGACAAGGCCAACCTGCACAGCTCGCTCCTGCAGTTGTTCCGGCATGCCGGCACGGCGCGGGCCGAGCTTCGGGTGGACGATTGGATCGCTGCCGCCCTGATCGCGGCCCTTGTCAGTGCGACTGCAATCCCCGGCTTGATTCCATTGCTGGTGATCCAGGACGGCTTCGTCGCCCTGCGCGTGGCAAACGTGCTGCAGATCGGGCTACTGTTCTTCGTGGGCTACTGGTGGGCGCACTATTCGGGAAGCAATCGCTGGCTGGTCGGCCTGGCGATTGCATCGCTGGGGACGGCATTGGTACTGCTGGCGGTACCATTGGGAGGCTAAGTCGCAGGTACGATCATCGAATTGCAACGTGCACCGGCTACCTGCAAATGCTTCACTAGAGACCGAGAGGAACCGCGGGGAGTGCCTGTCATGCCTGCTACCTCAAGTCAGAACTTCTTCCAGGAATACTGGCTCGACGCTTGGCAGCGCTCGATCATGACGCTGGATGTGCTGCGTGAACGCGGCAATACCTACATGGAGCGCCGCGACAGCCCGACGCCCCACGTACTGAGCTTCCCGTTCGAGCTGGTCTGCGACGGCCGGACCCTGCCACGACCGGTCAACTATGTGCTGGTGCGGATCGGGCCGCCCGACGGCACCGCGACCGACGAGACCAAGCCGCCGTTCGTCGTCGTCGACCCGCGCGCCGGCCACGGTCCCGGCATCGGGGGCATGAAGCAGGACAGCGAGATCGGCGTGGCGCTGGCCGCCGGCCACCCGTGCTACTTCATCGGCTTCCTGCCGCAGCCGATGCCCGACCAGACGATCGAGGACGTGTGCATCGCCGAGGCGTCGTTCATCGAACAGGTCGCGGCGCGCCATCCCAAGGCCGACGGCAAGCCGGTCATCGTCGCCAATTGCCAGGCCGGCTGGCAGATCATGATGATGGCCGCGATCCGGCCGGAGATCGTCGGGCCGATCCTGTTGGCGGGCTCGCCGCTGTCGTACTGGCAGGGCGTGCACGGCCGCAATCCGATGCGCTATCTCGGTGGCACCTTGGGGGGCACCTGGCTGACGGCGCTGTCGGGCGACCTCGGCAACGGCATCTTCGACGGCGCCAACCTGGTCGCGAACTTCGAATCGCTCAATCCGGCCAACACCTACTGGGAGAAGGGCTACCACCTCTATTCGAACGTCGACACCGAAGCGCACCGCTTCCTCGACTTCGAGACCTGGTGGGGCAGCCCGGTCCTGCTCAACGCCAACGAGATGCAGTGGATCGCCGACAATCTGTTCGTCGGCAACAAGCTGACCTCGGGCGAGATCCTCACCTCCGACGGTGTCCGCGTCGACCTGCGCAACATCAAGTCACCGATCATCGTGCTGTGTTCGTGGGGCGACGACATCACGCCGCCTCAGCAGGCGCTGGGCTGGGTGACCGACCTGTACGCGACGCGCGACGAAATCGTCGCCAACGGCCAGACCATCGTCTACACGCTGCACCAGACGATCGGCCATCTCGGCATCTTCGTGTCGGGCAAGGTGGCGACCAAGGAGCATGCCGAGTTGGCCGCCTGCATGGACATGATCAACCTGATGCCGCCTGGCCTCTACGAGGCGGTGATCACCGAGGTGCCGGAGGATGCGGCCAATCCGCAGCTCATCCACGGCAAGTACCTGTTCCGGCTGGAGGCGCGTACGCTGGATCATATCCGTGCGTTGGGCGGCAACAGCGACGAAGACACGAAGCGCTTCGCCACGGTGGCCCGCCTGTCGGAGATCAACCACGGTCTCTACAGCACCCTGGCTCAGCCCGCGGTAAAGGCTATGACGACGGAGCAGTCGGCCGAGATGCTGCGACAGATGCATCCCAGCCGACTGCGCTTTGCCATGTTCTCAGACAAGAATCCGATGATGCAGTCGGTGAAGGGCCTGGCCGAGGCCGTGAGGACGGACCGCAAGCCGGTGTCGAGCGACAATCCGCTGTTGTCGCTGGAGAAAGTCGCCTCGACCTGGATCACGACCTGGTGGGAAAGCTATCGCCAGGTGCGTGACGCCATGACGGAGACGATGTTCCTCGGCGTTTACGGCTCGCCGATGGTGCAGGCGATGGTCGGCATGGCCAACGGCAGCATGGAGCACCGCCGGATCGAGCGTGATCTTCAGCGCGAAGCCTGCGAGGCGCGAATGCGTGCGGACCTCGAGAAGCGCTTCGATGTCGGCGGCCTGCCGGAAGCCGTGATCCGCAGCATCATCTGGATCCGCTTGCCGTTGGCGAGCGCCGACGAGCGCGGCTACGCCATGCTGATGGCGGTGCGCGAAATGCAGCCGGTGAACCGACGCCTGACGCTCAGCGAATTGAGAACGGCGCTGCGCGACCAGTATCTCCTGTTGCGCCTTGACGAGGAGAGGGCCGTTTCGGCAGTTCCACGGCTCCTGCCGGACAACGAGCAGGCCCGTCAGGCGGCGCTCGACGCCATCCGGCGCGTCGTCGAGGCGGCCGGCGCCCTGCCGGAGGAGAGCGCGCGGCGCCTGGCCCGGATCGAGAAACTGTTTGGAACACCAGCCCATGCCTGACACAGCCGGCCAATCCCCGGAAGCACCGCATGCCAGGTATCACCGCCTCATAGAGGTGGCGCGCAAGCATTCGCCGCTGGCTACGGCAGTGGCGCATCCCTGCGACCGCGTCTCGCTCGAAAGCGCCGTCGAGGCCGCCAATCTCGGCCTCATGAAGCCGATCCTCGTCGGGCCGCCGGCGCGGCTGCTCGATGTCGCGGAGCGCGAGGCGCTCGACATTGCCGCCTTCGAGATCGTCGAGGCCAAGCACAGTCACGATTCGGCGGCCAAGGCGGTCGAGCTGGTGCGGGCAGGGCGGGCCGAAGCGCTGATGAAGGGCAGCCTGCATACCGACGAGCTGATGGGCGCCGCCGTGACGCGCGAGACGGGCATCCGGACGGAACGACGCGTCAGCCACTGCTTCGTCATGGCCGTGCCGTCGCACGACGATGCGCTGATCATCACCGACGCCGCAGTGAACATCGCGCCGAGCCTGGCCGACAAGGTCGACATCGTGCAGAACGCCATCGATCTTGCCCATGCGCTGGGTGTTGCCGAGGTGCGCGTCGCGATCCTGAGCGCCATGGAGACGGTCAATCCCAAGGTGGCCTCGACCATCGAGGCTGCCGCCCTGTGCAAGATGGCCGACCGCGGCCAGATCACCGGCGCGCTTCTCGACGGCCCGCTGGCGCTCGACAATGCCATCGACCCCGAGGCCGCCGCGTTGAAGCGGATCGTGTCGCCGGTCGCCGGCAAGGCCAACGTCCTGGTGGTGCCCGATCTCGAAGCGGGCAACATGCTGGCCAAGAGCCTGTCGTTCCTGGCCGGCGCCGATGCCGCGGGCATCGTGCTCGGCACGCGGGTTCCCATCATCCTCACCAGCCGTGCCGATTCGCTCACCACGCGCCTCGCCTCGTGCGCGGTTGCCGTCCTTGTGGCGGCGGCGCGTCGCGCCAGTGCCGGCCGCGCCATCGTCTGAGCAGGAGACATGACTGAAATCCGACCCGTTCTCGCCGGGCAGAAAGCCCTGGTCGTCGGCATCGCCAACGACCATTCGATCGCCTACGGCTGCGCCAAGGCCTTCCGCGAGGCCGGCGCCGATCTCGCGGTGACCTGGCTGAACGAGAAGGCGAAGCCGCATGTCGAGCCGCTGGCGCGCGAGCTTGGCGCGCCCATCGCCTGCGAGCTCAACGTCACCACGCCGGGGCAGCTCGAGGCCGTGTTCGACACGATCAGCCGGGAGTGGGGAAAACTCGACATCCTGGTGCACTCGATCGCCTTCGCGCCGATGGAGGACCTGCGCGGCGGGCTGGTCGACTGCTCGGCCGACGGCTTCGCCAAGGCGATGGACATCTCCTGCCATTCCTTCATCCGCATGGCCAAGCTGGCCGCGCCGCTGATGAAGGACGGCGGCACCATGCTCGCCATGAGCTACTATGGGGCGACCCGGGTGGTGCCGAACTACAACGTGATGGGGCCGGTGAAGGCGGCGCTGGAAGCGTCCTGCCGCTATCTCGCCTATGAGCTGGGCGGCCAGGGCATCCGGGTCCACGCGATCTCGCCCGGGCCACTCAAGACGCGAGCGGCGTCGGGCCTCAAGGATTTCGAGTTGCTGCTGAACGAAGCCGTCGAGAAGGCGCCACTGGGCGAGCTTGTCGACATCATGGACGTGGGCTGGGCGTGCGCCTATCTCGCCACGCCGTTCGCCCGCCGCATCACCGGCGGCACGGTGTTCGTCGACGGCGGCGCGAACATCAGGGCATGACGGATCGCCCTATGCCACAACAGGGCTGCATCGCCGTCCTCAATGCCGGTTCGTCGAGCATCAAGTTCGCCCTCTACGAGGCCGGACACGACGGGCCCTTGCTGTTTCACGGCCAGGTCGAGGGCATCGGCGTCGCGCCGCATCTCAAGGCGACGGATGCCGGCGGAAAGTCGGTGGCGGAGCAACGCTGGGACGCCGGCGCCCTGGACCATGACGCGGCGACCGGCGCCATCCTGGAACTCGGCCGGGAGCTGCTGGCCGGACGGCCGGTGTTGGCCTTCGGCCATCGCGTCGTCCATGGCGGCACGGCCTTCGCGGCGCCGACACGCGTCGATGCCGGCGTGCTGAAGTCCCTCGCCGAACTGGTGCCCCTGGCGCCGCTTCACCAGCCGCACAATCTCGCGCCGATCGAGGCCATCGCCCGGGCAGTGCCGCACATCCCGCAGGTCGCCTGCTTCGATACGGCCTTCCATCGCAGCCAGCCGGCGCTGGCGCAGGAGTTCGGCCTGCCGCGCAAGCTCACCGCCGAGGGCGTGCGCCGTTACGGCTTCCATGGCCTTTCCTACGATTTCATCCTGACGCGACTGGGCGAGACGATGCCGGAGCTGGCGCGCTCCCGCCTGATCGTCGCCCATCTCGGCAACGGCGCGAGCCTGTGCGCGACCCGCGATGGCAAGAGCGTGGCGAGCACAATGGGCTTCACCGCCGTCGACGGACTCATGATGGGCACGCGCACAGGCGCCCTCGATCCTGGTGTGCTGCTCTATCTCATGGATCGGCATGGCATGGATGCGCACGCTATCGAGGACCTGCTGTACCGCCGGTCGGGACTGCTCGGGGTATCGGGCATTTCATCGGACATGCGGGCGCTGAGACAGTCTCCGGCCGCCGAGGCACGCGAGGCGATCGCTCTTTTCGTCTACCGCATCGTCCGGGAGGTGGGCTCGCTGGCGGCGGCGCTGGGCGGGGTCGACGGCATCGTCTTCTCTGCCGGCATCGGCGAGAAGGATCCGCGGACTCGCGCCGAGGTCGCTGAGGGATGCCGTTGGCTTGGGCTGGAAATCGACGAGAAACGCAACGAGCGGAGTGAAACCCGTATCAGCATGGATCGCTCGGCCGTTTCCGCCTGGATCATTCCGACCGACGAAGAGAGCATGATCGCGCGCTATACTCGTCAGGTGATCGCTGGTTGACGTCACCAGGTGCGGAAGTGGGTGAGCCTGAGGAACTGTTGCGATCCGATGGGTGTGGCCAGCCGGATGGACGGCAGGTGATCCAGCACGCACGTGAACGCGCAGCCTGACGACAGCAGGGGGCATAACCATCCTCTCGAATGCCCCTGGGACTCGAGCAAGTCGAGCGCGGCGTCAGGCGCTGCATTCGTGATCGATACCTTCTCGTCGACGATGAAGGCGCCTGGTTCGCTGGCAGTGAAGGACAGAAAGCTGGTCGCCCGGGTGATCGGGAAATGCGCGGCGACGATGTCCCGGTCTGCGTGATTGCACAGCTTGAAGACGAGGGGGTGTCGGCGCGGCACGAATCCGATCAGACGGCGCGTCAATACAGGATCGTCACTGGATATGAGTGCGGAAAACGCGGCTTCGGGATAGGTCTCCCGATCATAGGCGCTCGCGCTTGTATCCAGCAGAACCAGAGTCGCAGTGCTGCGCCCGGCCGATACCTGCACCACCGAGACGTGATCGCGGCAGGCCTCGATGTGCTTCAGCAGAACGATGTTGCGCAACGGCTCACGCTCGAGTTGAATCACCGTCTCGTTCACATCCTCGGTCGAGCGGACCTTCGTCATCTGGGCACGATTTTGACTGGTCTGAAGTACTCGAGGTTATCGTGCCGATACGACGTTCGGTAGTCCCGGTGATTACCCACCCAATATCGATCATTCTTCTGCATTTTTTCAATGCGCGAGACGTGGCCTTGGAGTGAAATAGGGGAAAGAAGAAGAGGGAACGACCACCGCCTCGATCGAGCCATGGACGATGGGCCGATCGCACTGGAAGACGAAGGAGGGGCGCCATGCAGGACCTCGGCAATTCTGCTGCGGATATCGGCCAATCCCATGCCTGGCGGAGCTTCAATGCGGGACGTTGGGCGAACGCGATAGACGTCCGCGATTTCATCATGCACAACGCCGCGGCTTACACGGGCGACGAGCATTTCCTCGTCGGTCCGTCGGCTCGCACCAGGGCGGTATGGGAAAAGCTCCAGCCCTATTTCCTGGAAGAGCGTCGCAAGGGGGTGCTGGACGTCGATGCCGCGACACCCTCGACGATGCTGGCCCATGCTGCCGGCTGGATCGACCGCGACAACGAAGTCATCGTCGGCCTGCAGACCGACAAGCCGTTCCGTCGCGCCATTTTCCCCTTCGGTGGCTTGCGCATGGTGGAGGCCGGACTGAAGGCCGCCGGCTTCGAACCCGATCCGTCGGTCCACCATGCCTTCACACACTATCGCAAGTCTCACAATGACGGCGTGTTCGACGTCTACACGCCGGAGATCATGGCCTGCCGCCGCTCGGGCATCATTACGGGCCTGCCCGATGCCTACGGACGCGGCCGCATCATCGGCGACTACCGACGCGTGGCGCTCTACGGCGTCGACCGGCTGATCGCCGCCAAACGTTCCGAGCGCACTCAGGTTGACGGCATGTGGCCGACCGACGAGGTGATCCGCGTCCGCGAGGAACTGTCGGAGCAGATCCGCGCCCTCGACGACCTGGTGAAGATGGGTCAGCGATACGACTGCGATCTCGCGCGGCCGGCAGAGACTGCACGCGAAGCCGTGCAGTGGACCTATCTGGCCTATCTGGGAGCGATCAAGGAGGCCAATGGCGCGGCCATGTCGATCGGCCGCATTTCGACCTTTCTCGACATCTTCATCGAGCGCGATCTCGGCGAGGGCGGTCTCACGGAGGAGGGCGCGCAGGAGCTTATCGATCAACTGGTGCAGAAGCTGCGCATCGTGCGTTTCCTGCGCACGCCCGAATACGACGCGTTGTTCAGCGGTGACCCGTACTGGGCAACCGAATGCATCGGTGGCATGGACCTCGACGGCCGGCCGCTGGTTACGCGTACCAGCTATCGCATGCTGCACACGCTCACAAACCTCGGCCCGGCACCCGAACCGAACATGACGGTGCTCTGGTCGCGCCGGCTCCCGGAAGCCTTCAAGCGCTACTGCATCAGAACGAGCCGCGAGACCTCGTCGCTGCAATATGAAAACGACGACCTGATGCGGCCGCATTGGGGCGACGACTACGGCATCGCCTGCTGCGTGTCGGCCATGCGGCTCGGCAAGCAGATGCAGTTCTTCGGTGCCCGGGTCAATCTGGCCAAGGCACTGCTGTATGCCATCAATGGCGGTCGAGACGAGATGAGCGGCGATCAGATCGCCCCGCCGAGCCAGCCCGTGACGTCGGATGTGCTGGACTATGACGAGGTATTCGCCAGATTCGATTCGACCATGGAGTGGCTGGGGCGAACCTACGTACATGCCATGAACTGCATCCATTATATGCACGACAAGTATTTCTACGAGCGCCTGGAGATGGCGCTGCACGATCGCGACATCCTGCGGACCATGGCGTTCGGGATCACCGGCCTGTCCGTCGCGGCCGACAGCCTGTCTGCGATCCGCCATGCCAAGGTCCATGTCATCCGCGACGACAAGGGATTGGCGGTCGATTACCGCATCGAGGGTTCGTTCCCGACCTTCGGCAACGCCGATCCGGCCGTGGACGACATTGCGTCGGACCTGGTGTCACGTTTCATGGCCAAGGTGCGCAAGCACCAGACCTATCGAAACGCCACACATACGCAGTCCGTCCTGACGATCACGTCGAACGTCGTCTACGGTATGCACACGGGGAACACGCCCGACGGTCGCCGCAAGGGCGAGCCGTTCGCGCCAGGCGCCAACCCGATGCACGGGCGGGACAATCACGGCTGGCTGGCTTCGTGCATGTCGGTCGCGAAGCTGCCCTATGCCGATGCCCAGGACGGCATCAGCTACACCGTGACGGTCTCGCCGAACCTGACCCGGCGCGACGGCGAGGGCGGCATCGACAATGCCGTGAAGGCCTTCGACACGTACTTCGGGCTCGGCGGCTTCCACATGAACCTGAACGTCCTGTCGATCGAGACGCTGAAGGACGCCATGGAGCACCCGGAGAAATATCCGCAGCTCACGATCCGGGTCTCCGGCTATGCGGTGAATTTCGTGCGGCTGACACGCGAGCAGCAGCTCGACGTCATCCGCCGGACCTTCCACGGCAGCTATTAGCGGGCGGACCACACCGTGCACGCCTCCGGCATGGGCGACGTCGGCAGCCGACACGATCTGCGGGGTCGCCGCTCGCCGGATGCGCCGGAGACCGCGGATTACCCGGGCACCGAAAGCAGCGTCGGCTGGGTTCATTCCTATGAAACCGGCTCCACTGTCGATGGCCCTGGAATACGCGTCGTCGTCTTCATGTCCGGCTGCCTGCTGCGCTGCCAGTACTGCCATAACCCGGATACCTGGCACCTGAAGGACGGCACGCGCGTCGAACTCGCGCAGGCGATCCGTCGGCTGCGCGACTTTGCGCCAGCGCTGCGGGCCATGGGCGGCGGGCTCACGATCTCGGGTGGCGAGCCGCTGGTGCAGGTCGGGTTCACACGCGGCCTGTTCGCGGCGGCCAAGCGTCTGGGACTGCATACCGCGCTCGACACGTCAGGCTTCCTGGGACAGCGCGCCGACGACGATTATCTCGCTAACGTCGATCTGGTGCTGCTCGACATCAAGAGCGGAGATCCGGACGTCTACCGGCGCACCACCGGCGCGGAGCTGGCGCCGACGCTGCGCTTCGCAGAGCGTCTCGGCGCGCTGAGGAAGCCCGTGTGGGTTCGCTTCGTGCTCGTGCCCGGCCTGACGGATGACCCAGCCAACATCGAGGCCGTGGCAAGGTTCGTCGCGCCATTCTCCAATGTCGAATGGGTCGAGGTGTTGCCGTTCCACCAGATGGGCGAATTCAAATGGAAGTCGCTCGGCCTGGACTACCGGCTGGCGACGACGCCGGTGCCGACCGATGAGCAGGTTCGGGCCGCGCTCGAAGTTTTCCGCCGCGCCGGATGCCGAGCGCGGTGATCCGACTGCGGCCGCGGGGGAGACCGAATGCTGGGCCAAATCGCCGACCTGATCGGCACACAACCGATCCTGGCTCTCTTCCTGGCCATCGCCCTGGGCTATGTCGTTGGCCAGATCAACATCTTCGGTTTCTCTCTCGGCGTCGGTGCTGTGCTGTTCGTCGGCCTGGCGATCGGCGCAATGGTGCCAAAGGCGCAGATATCGGGTCCAATCGGCCTGATCGGCCTTGTCATGTTCCTGTACGGCATCGGCATCCTCTACGGCCGGCAATTCTTCGAAGGTCTCACTGGGCCGGGGCGCATCTATAACCTTCTTGCCTTCGCCGGCGTGATCGCCGCGCTGTTCGTTGCGCTGGGGTTGAGCAGGCTGTTCGGCCTCGATTTCGGCTTCACGCTGGGCCTGTTCGCGGGGGCGATGACCAGTACGGCAACCTTGCAGGCCGCGCTGGACGTCATGGGTAGCGACGGCCCCTCGATCGGTTACTCGGTCGCCTATCCATTCGGCGTCATCGGTCCGATACTGTGCTTCTATTTCCTGGCACGCGCGGTGAAACCGACGTTTCCGGCGGCGCCCGCCCGCTTTCACATGGGCGAAGTCACCATCGACCGGCTGCCCGATGGCGCCGGCACGCTGGGCGACGTCATGAAATCACTTCCGGCAGGGGTCCAGGTCGCCAGTGTCCGTCAGGAGCACCACAATCGGCTGCCCGAGCCATCGATCATCCTGCGCCCCGGTGACGGCCTGCTGATCGCGGCGGACCGCCAAGCAGCCATTTCCGAAGCGGTCGCCGAGCTGGGGCGCCTCGAGCCTGGTCGCATCGGCAAGGATCGCAGTGATCTGTCCTACCAGCGATACTTCGTCTCCAAGGACAAGCTGACGGGCGTGCCGCTGGGGCAGTTGCCCATGCCGGCAGGAATGCTGGTACAGGTGCTGCATGTGCGGCGCTATGATGTTGACATCGTGCCGACGCCCGAACTCATGCTCGAGATCGGGGACCGCATCGGCGTGCTCGTGCCACCCGAGCATATCGCTGCCACGCGTGCCCATTTCGGCGATACGGTGAAGTCGGCGGCGGACTTCAGCTACGTCTCGGTCGGGCTCGGGATGGTCTTGGGTGTACTGCTTGGCCTGATGCCCATCCCGATCCCCGGGGTGGGAACCGTGACCCTGGGAATCGGTGGCGGACCCCTGATCGTGGCGTTGATCGCGGGCCGCCTGCGGCGTACCGGCCCGATCAGCTGGGTGATGCCGCTACCCGCCAACATTGTGCTGCGCAACTTCGGCCTGACGCTGTTCCTCGCCGCCGTCGGCATCAATTCTGGACAGGCTTTCGTCACCACCGTCGCGCAAACCGGGCCGCTCATGCTGCTGATCGGCGCAGCCGTGGTGCTGACGACCGTGGCGATCGTGCTGGGGGTCGGACACTACGTCCTGCGCATACCCTTCGACGACCTGCTGGGAGTGGCGTCGGGAGCGACAGGAAATCCGGCCATCGTGGTCTATGCCTCGCGCATGGCGCCGACCGACCGTCCGGATATCGCCTATGCCATGATCTTTCCGTCCGCGACGATCATCAAGGTGGTCGCGGTGCAGATCATCGGCCTTGCCGTCCTCGGCACCTGAAGGGCACGGCAAAGCATGGACGCCGCCAGCTACGCCGCCTCGGAACAGCTGCGTGACGGAGCCCCCTTGGAGATCCGTGCGCTGCGGCCTGGCGACCGCGCCGCGATGCTCGAGTCCATAGGACGGTTCAGCAATGCGGCCCTTTACCGCCGCTTCTTCGCGCCGAAACGGAACTTCACCGAGCGCGAGGTGGACTTCTTCCTGAACGTCGACTTCAAGAGTCATGTCGCGCTGGTGGCCGTGCTTTCCGAGGGCGGGCGCGAGATCATCGTCGGCGGATCGAGGTACGTCGTTTGCCGGCCCGGTTGCGCGGAAGTGGCCTTCGCAGTCGATGATCCACACCAGAAGCGCGGCATCGCCACGCACCTCATCAGCCATCTGATCGGGATCGCCCGTAGCGCTGCGCTCCGGGAGTTCATTGCCGAAGTACTGGCGGAGAACGTGCCAATGCTGAAGGTGTTCGAGCGATGCGGCCTGGCGATGACGGCTCGCCAGGAACGGGGCATCGTGCACGTCACGCTCGCCCTGTGATCGCTCGACCGGACTTGTCGGCTTCGTGGATGGCTAGCGACCGGTCGGCACCGGCACGAGAGCGAAGCCCTTCTCATGCATGCAAGCGCGAATCAGGTCGCGCTCCAAGTAGCTTCGGTCGTTATCGATTGCCATCTTCCACTGCAGCATGCTGACATCGCTTGTGAAACCATAGAGCGGCGGGCCATCGCCGTAAGGCAACTCGTCGATCGCCCGTTGGCGCGCCTGTGAGCGGCACTCGGTCTCGTCCCCGGTGGCGTCTGCGACGCCTGGCTTCTCCCAGCGCATCGGGGGCGAAACGCAAGCAGCGACGCAGACCAGCAGGACGACCGGCAGGAACGGGACGAGCATCCGGATGGCCGGGACGGGCGCCATGGCACCTGTCAGTAGAGCTTGACGTTGTAGTTCAGGATCAGCCGCACTTCGTCGATGTTGGTGCGCGTATTGCTCTGCCAGACCGACGAGGTGCCGTAGCGGGCGCGCAGCCAGAGGCCTTGCAAGGGCTTCCAGTTCGGTCGCCATTCGAGGTTGAAGTCCCACTCGGTCTCGACGAGGGGCGCACCGGCCGCCGGGGCGCTTGTCCAGCCGTTGAAGTAGAAGACCGAGGCCGCGACGCCCGGCAGGCCGATCGGCGTGAAGACGTACGACGCTCCGATCATCAGCGCCTGTTCACCGGGTCGCTGGAAGGCCTGGATCTGGGCGTCCGTGTAAAAGGGATTGGCGCTCCACGGCGTCTGGATGGCGAAGCTCGGATTTACCGTCGAGTAGCCGACGGTGAGGATGCCCGTCTGGTAGCCCAGGTCGACCTTGGCTCCGAACTGGTTGGTGGCGAAATAGTTGCCGCCGTTCAGGAGGGCTTGGCCGGTGCTGTTCTGCGCGACGAACTGTGCGGCGCCGAAGGCGCTGAAGCCGCCGCCGAAGCTGACGCCGTACTTTCCCTCGGTGTAGAAGATGTTGAGGATGTCCTCGCTGTAGTATTCGACGGCTCCGATTGACGCAGGTCCCCAGGTCAGGGTGCCGCCGAGGACGCCGACGCCTGCGTTGGAGTTGGGCGCGCCAGCCTTGCTTCCCATCGACTGGAAGTCGATGGCGTCGCGGGGCTTGATGGCGCCGATCCAGCCACCGCCATACCGGAAGCTCGGTCCGCCGTTCTCGGTGCTGCCGATCGTGCCGGTCAGCGTGTAGCCGAAGAAGGTGTTCGGCGTCATGCGATTGTCGTGCGGTCCGAGGAACGGCGTGTCGTAGTAGTAGCGTCCGACCGTGGCATAATGCGTTTCGAACAGGCGGGCGCGGCCGTAGAGCTGCCCGAAGACCGCATAGCCCTGCTGGTTGGGCAGGAGCAGGCCGGTATTGCCGTAGTCGGGAGGGGCAACGATCGGGAAGGACGTATAGAGCACGGCGCCCAGCGATAAGATGTCGAACAACCGGCCGGTTTCGAGCGACGCCGATCCGCCGGCGGCCCACGCTTCCTTGATGCCGACACTATTCGGCGCGTTGGTGACCTCGTCGCGATAGTAGCTGCGAAAGTTGATGTCGAACTTCGAATCGCGCAGGAAGGCGGGCGTATTCTTCCACTGTTCACGCAGTTCCGGGAACACCGTGAGCGGCGGCGGAGTCTGCAAAGTGAAGGTGCGCTGAATGGCCGTCAAATCCTGCTTTGGCGTCGCCGGAATCGGATCTTCCTGCTTGGCGCTCTGCGCCACAGCGTCGCCCGCCGCGGCCATTATCGAGGCGACCAGGAGGGCCGCCAGGGCATGGCGACGGTCTTGGCGTAACCACATGACTGCTTCACCCTTGCAGTCGACGTTCCCGCTTGCTCCGTTCAGCAAAGGACAAGATTGGCAGCGAGGCCGCCTTCGCTCGTCTCCTTGTATTTGGTCGACATGTCACGGCCGGTGTCGGCCAAGGTCTTGATGGTCGTGTCGAGGTCGACGCGATGGCGCGACGCGATTTCGTTGGTGGCGATCATGACGGCGATCCACGCCTTCACGGCGCCGAAGGCGCAGCGCTCGATGCATGGCACCTGGACGTAGCCGGCGACCGGATCGCAGGTCATGCCGAGGTGATGCTCGAGCGCAGACTCCGCAGCGTTCTCGATCACCTGCGGCGAGTTGCCCAGGATCTGGGCGATCAGGGCCGCCGACATCGCCGACGCGACGCCGATCTCGGATTGGCATCCGCCCTCGGCGCCCGACAGCGTGGCGTTGTGCTTGCACAGATAGCCGATGGCAGCGCCGGCCAGCAGGCCCTCGCGGATCTTGTCCATCGGCACCTTGCGCTTGCTTTCGACCAGCGCGTAGACGATGGCCGGCATCACGCCGGCCGAACCGCCGGTCGGCGCTGTGATCACCAAATGCCCGCGGGCGTTCTCCTCGGACGCCGCCAGCGCAAATGCCGACACCAGGGCGATGGCGCGGTCGCTCTCGTACTTGTCGTCCTGCGCCCGTTCGAACACGGTCGCCGCCTTGGACCTGAGTCTGATCGGGCCGGGCAGGGTGTCGTCCTTGAACGACAGCCCCGTCTTAACTGTCGCAAGCATGGCGCCGGCGATCTTGTCGAGGAAGGCGTTGATCTGCTCCTCGGTCTTGCCCGAGACCGCCACCTCGTTGGCCATGATCACCTGGGCGATCGACAGGTTGCTCCTCTCGGCATGCTGGCGGAGCTCCTTCATCGTCGCATAGGGGTATCTGGGGGCGCCCTTCTTGGGAGGCTGATAGCCTTTCCATTCGATGAAGCCTCCACCGACGGAGTAGTATTCCTGCTCGTAGATCGCCTTGTCGCCCGCCATGAGCTTGCAGGTCATGGTGTTGGGATGCGGGAAGTCACCCTTTGGTGAATCGTAGACGATGTCGGCGAGCGACAGGCTGAAGGTCTTGTCGCCGAGCTTCACGGGATATGTCGCCTGCGGCTTGGCGACCATTTCGTCGAGGAATCGCGGATCCACCGTCGCCGGTTCCTTGCCGACCAGGCCCGCCAGCGAGGCGCGCTCGGTGCCATGGCCCTTGCCCGTCGCGCTCAGGCTGCCGAACAGATGGACCTTGAGGCCGGTGGCCTGCGCGAGCTGGTCCGCCGGCAACTTGGTGCAGCGCTGGTAGAAGTCGTAGGTGATGCGCATCGGCCCGATGGTGTGAGAGCTCGAGGGACCGGGACCGACCTTGTAGAACTCCTCCAGCACCGTGATGATCGGGCCCTTTTCGGCTTTCACGACGTTGAGGTCCGGCGACAGGGTGGCGCCGAGCTTTGGCGCTGTTGCCTCCTTGGCCGCCTGCTGAGCGCGTGCCTCCGGCGTCCAGGTGGTGCCTGTCAAGACCGCGGCGGCGCCGATGACGGCGCTACGCATCATGAATGCTCGACGATCGACTTCCGATTCTATAGCGACCGTGTACGGTGATGCCGGAAACGGCTCACCCTTTCTTGATGTGCCCATCCGCCTTCCTCCTGGATTGCTTTTTATTCTTTTTCTCAACCCTAGGATTAGGCATCCTGGATTCGATCCTGTCAAATTCAGGGCCCGTGTTCGGTGATCTGCACGTGTGATGCTTTTCGGAACGACGTTGGCGAGCTAGACTGATACGGTCAACGGGGAGAACGGCCATGAAGCGACGAGCGTTGCTGGCCATGTCTGCGTTGTTGCTGGCGTTTGCCGGTCTACGTCCCGCACGAGCGCAGGGCGACCGGAAAGTCCTTTCACCTCAGGAGCTCGATCAGATCTTGGCGCCGATTGCGCTCTATTCTGATTCGCTGCTGTCGCAGATGCTCATGGCAGCGAGCTATCCGATCGAGATCGTCGAGGCGGCGCGCTGGTCCAAGGCCAATGCGCAACTGAAGGGCGAGGCCGCCGTCGCCGCGGTCCAGAACCAGACTTGGGACGTCAGCGTGAAGTCGCTGGTGGCCTTCCCATCGGCTCTGATGCAACTGAACGACCATCTCGATTGGACGCAGAAGCTCGGCGACGCGATGATTTCCCAGGAGCAGGATGTTGCCGACTCGATTCAGCGCCTGCGTGCCAAGGCGGCGGATGCCGGAAACCTGACGAGCGGCCCCCAGCAGACCGTGACTACCCAGGGTGCTGGGGCGGACCGCACCATCGTCATCGAGCCGACGAACCCCGATGTCGTCTACGTGCCGTCGTACAATCCGAACTGGGCTTATGGTTCGTGGTCCGAGCCTGCCTACCCACCAGTCTATTATCCGCCGCCGGCGGGCTACGGCTATGGCACGGCCCTGGCGAGCGGCCTTCTTTGGGGGCTTGCCTTCGCCGGCGCAGGGGCGGCGCTCTATGGCGGCTGGAACTGGGCGCGCGGTGCCGGCTACGTCAACATCAACTCGAATCGCGCCGTCAACATAGACCGCAACTTCGATCGCAATCGCTATACCAACAATCGCTGGCAGCACGATCCTGGGCATCGGCGGGGCGTTGCCTACCGCGATGGCGCGACACGCCAGCAATTCGGCCAGAGCCGTCCCGGCGCAGATCAGCGTCAGCAGTTCCGTGGCCAGGTCCAGGGGCAGGGCGGACAGCGTCCCAATATCGGCCAAGGCGGCCAACGACCCAACATCGGCCAGGGTGGCCAACGGCCTAACGTCGGCCAGGGCGGCCAACGGCCCAATGTCGGACAAGGCGGTCAGCGAGCCGGCCAGGGCGGCCAGCGGCCCAACGTTGGTCAAGGCGGCCGTGCCGGCGGCGGCAACCGGCCGTCGGCCTTGAGCGGTACCGGTCGCGGCCAGCAGGTCAACCGCGAGGCAGCACGAGGCCGTGCTCAGCAGGGCCGGGCGGCCTCTCACCCACG
>JAEZIF010000196.1 GCA_023416135.1 Pseudomonadota bacterium | reverse complement strand
CGCGCCTTGCCGACGTCGGGCTTGAACTGGTCGTCCTCGTAGATGATCTCGAACGGCACGCCGCCCATCTTGCCGCCGAGATGCTCCTTGGCGAGCTCGACCGAGCGGCGCATGTCCTCGCCGATCGCGGCCTGAGGGCCCGAAAAGGTGCTGACGAAGCCGATCTTGATCGGCGTCTGGGCCATCGCGGGCAGGCCAAAGGCCAGCGCCGCGATCGTTGCGGTGCCAAACAATCTGCTCTTCATGAGTTGACGCTCCCTGTCTTGATCCCCGTCCCCTGATGACGGCATAAAAGCCGAAAACGCCTAGCCGCGCAATTTGAAGCGCTGGATCTTGCCGGTCGCGGTCTTCGGCAGCTCGGACACGTACTCGACCCAGCGCGGATACTTGTAGGGGGCGAGCGTCTGCTTGCAGACCGCCATCAATTCCTCGGTGAGTCGGGGCCCGCTGTTGCCCGCCTGCTTCAACACCACGAAGGCTTTCGGCTTGATCAGGCTGTGCTCGTCGGCATGGCCGACCACGGCCGCCTCCAGCACCGCGGGATGGGTGATCAGGCAGCTCTCGACCTCGACCGGCGAGCACCAGATGCCGCCGACCTTCAGCATGTCGTCGCTGCGGCCGTCGTAGATGAAGAAGCCGTCCTCGTCCTGGCGATAGGTGTCGCCGGTGTTGAGCCAGCCGTCGACCATGGTTTCGGCGGTCTTCTCGGGCTTGTTCCAGTAGTACTTGGCGGCCGACTCCGAGCGGATCCACAGCCGTCCGCTCTCGCCGCGGGGAACCGGCTTGCCGTGCTCGTCGACGATCTTGACCTCGTAGCCCGGCACCGGCCGGCCGCTGGTGCCCGGCTTGTAATCGTCGAGCCGGTTGCCGATGAAGATGTGCAGGCACTCGGTCGAGCCGATGCCGTCGAGGATCACCGTGCCCGTCCGCTCCTTCCAGCGGCGGAAGATGTCGGAGGGCAGCGCCTCGCCCGCCGAGACGCAGGCGCGCACCGCGGAGAAGTCGCGCGGTCTCTCGTCGAGCGCCATGAGCTGCGCAGCGTAGAGCGACGGCACGCCGTAATAGAGCGTCGGCTTGAACGTCTCGATGATCTCGAAGGTGGTATCGGGCGTCGGCCGGCGGTCGTCGAGGATCGCCGTGCTGCCCGTCCACAGGGGGAAGGTCATGCCGTTGCCGAGACCGTAGGCGAAGAAGAGCTTGGCGGCGGAGAAGGAGATGTCGGTCTCCCTCACGCCCAGCACGCGCACGCCATAGAGCTCGCTGGTCACCACCATGTCGCGCTGCAGGTGCACCGCGCCCTTCGGCCGACCGGTCGAGCCCGAGGAGTAGAGCCAGAAGCAATCGTCGTCGGGCGCCGCCAAACGAGGTTCGAGCTTGTCGGATGCTTTCGCCAGTTCGGTCATGAAGGCATCGACGGTCATCGCCTTGGCCGAGACCTGCTTCGCCGCGGGCTCGACCTCGCCCGTGAACTCGGTGGAGTAGACGACCAGCCGGCAGCCCGAATCCTCGAACATGTAGGCGTAGTCGGCGGCGCGCAGCAGGGTATTGGGCGGCACCGGCACGATGCCGGACTTGATCGCCCCCCAGAAGAGATAGAAGAACGCCGGGCAGTCCTTCACCACCATGAGCAGGCGATCGCCTGGCTCGAGGCCCTGCGCCAGCAGCGCATTGCCGGCGCGGTTCACGCGCTCCGCGAGCTCGGCGTAGGTGACGATCTCGCTGGCCGTGCGGATGGCGACCTTGGCGCCGCGGCCTTCCGCAAGATGCCGGTCGATGAACGGCACGGCGACGTTGAAGCGGGCGGGCAACCTCAGCTTGAGGTCCGACCCGAATTCAATGCCCTCGATCATGCCGATCCCATCCCTCCCGTGCTTCGGCGGTTGACGCTTCTTATTGCGTAATTTGGTGCGGAATTACCTATTCAGGCTTCCCCCCGCAAGCCCCATGTTGCGCTGCCCTCCATCGGGCCGTGCGTCCGGCCCCTCAGCAACGACAACGGCACGGCATCGGCCGCGACATCGGCCGGGCCGCCGTCGAGCGGCAGCCAGACGAAGCCGTCCAGCGCCGCCGTCCGGCAGCTCGCGCTGGCGACGATGGTGACCTCGCCGTCGCGCGGTACCCGGCGGCCGAATTGTTCCAGGCGGGAGGCGACGTTCACGGCCTCGCCGATCGCGGTGTAGTCGACACGGCCGGCGAAGCCCACATTGCCCACCAGGACGGTGCCGGTGTGCAGGCCGACGCGCATCGGGCAGGCGGCAAGGCCGGTGGAGCGGCGCTCGCGGTTGAACGCCTCGACCTCGTGCGCCATCGCCAGCGCGCCGAGGCAGGCGGAGCGGGCGTGCTGGACGTTGGTTTCCGGCGCGCCCCAGAAGGCCATCAGCCCGTCGCCCATGTACTTGTCGATGGTGCCGCCCGTCGCCTCGATCGCAGGACCCACGCGCGCCATCAGGTCGTTGAGATAGGTGGCGGTCTCGGACGCCGGTCGGCCGCGCGAGTACACAGTGTAGCCCTCGAGATCGCAGAACAGGATGGTGATGGCGCGATCCTCGGCCGGCGGCAGCGCGCCCTGCTGGGCGATCAGGCGCTCGACCAGGGCGCGCGGCAGGTAAGTGGCGGCGAGGCGCAAGCCGCGCGCCATGCGTTCGAAGGCGCGGTTCGCGAGGTCGAGCTCGCGCACCTTGCTGTCGCCGAGTCGCGGTACCTTCTCGAGCTCCAGCCGCTCGACGGCGCGCGCGGCGTCGGCCAGCGCCAGGATGGGCCGCGACAGCCGGCGGCCGACCATGATCGCGATGATCGCCGTCAGCAGCATCAGCACGGCGCCTGCGATCAGGATGCCGCGTACGATCCAGCGCGCCCATGCCGATTCACGGCCGGCGATGTGATAGCCGATGATCAGCGAGGCCGGCCGGTACTCGTCGATCTTGCGATAGATCCAGCCATGGCTGCTGTCGCCGACCCAGTTCCAATGGCCGGAGACCGTGCTGCCGTCGCCGAGCCACGACATCTCGTTCGGCTCGGGCGCCCACATCGCCGCCAGCACCGGGTCATGGACCTCGTCGAGCTTCGACAATCGCCCGCGGGCGCGTTGCTCGGTGGTGCCCTCTTCCTTGGCGAGCCAGGGATGGGCCAGCACCTTGTCTCGGCCGGCCAGGATGAAGGGCTTGCGCTCGCCCGCGAGCTCGAGGGTCTTGAGGAAGCGCGAGAGGTCCGACGTGCCGATGGCCGCACCGATGACGCCGCGAAACTGTCCGTGCACGCGGATCGGCACGATGACCGGCAGGATCGGCTCGCCGACCACCAGCGACCATTGCGGTCCGGCCCATTGCGGCTCGTTCAGGGTGCGGGCCCGGGCGAACAGCTCGTCGGCAAAGGGCAGGTGCTCGCGCCGCTCCGGCCGCACGCTGCGGTCGGTGCGGGTGAAGCGCATCGGTTCGCCGTTGACGGGGATGACGACGAAGCCCACGGCCTGCGGCGCCGCGGCCAGCGCGCCGAGCGCGAAGGCACGCCATTGCTCGTGGTCGTCGAAGTCGATCTCGCCCTTGGCCACGGCCTCGCTGATATAGGCGAGCTGGTCGCGCACCGGCCCGACATGCGCCTGCAGGCGCTGCTCGACCATGTCGACCATGACCTCGTTGAGCTGGCGCGACGAGCTGTCGAAGTTGCTCTGGGCGGCGTAGTAGGCGATGCCGATCACCGGCACCATGGCGAGGAAGATCAGCCCGACCAGCACGACCGGCAGCAGGCGCGTGATCGGCCAGCCTGTCGGCCGCGTCGGTCGTGGGCCGAGGCCCGCCGGTTCAAGCACCATCGCAGCGACGCCCTTGGCTGTTGCGGCGGGCCATGGTGGTGGTGCAGCACGTCAAAAAAGTGGCGACATGTATCGGTTCGTGTAGGCTTTTCGACGGGCGAGGTTGAGGAGACGCGAGATGCCGATCGTGGACCATGCCGCGCTGCCGGAGTTTCCCAAGCGACCCGGAATCACCGGCAAGTGGATCGTCAGCCGCGAACGCGGCGCGGCGGCCGTTGGTGTTCTCTCCAATACCGT
>JAEZIF010000184.1 GCA_023416135.1 Pseudomonadota bacterium | reverse complement strand
GCTGGTCGCTGCAGGACGTGGCGCTGGTCAGCCTGCATGGTCGGGCCCTGGAAGGCATCGTGCGCCATCTGCAGCCCGGTGCGCGCGTCCTGGCGCTGTCGTGGGACGGCGCGACGCCGGCCAAGCTTGCGAAGTTCCTGGTCGAGCGCGGCATGGGCAATTCCGCGCTCACCGTGCTGGAAGCGATGGGCGGTCCGCGTGAGCGCGCGCGCGCCACGACTGCCGCAGGCTTCGACGTCTCAGATATCGCGCCACTCAACACGATCGCGCTGCAGGTTGCGGCTTCGGCGGACGCGACGGTGCTGCCGCTGGCGCCAGGCATCGACGACTCGCTGTTCGAGCATGACGGCCAGCTCACCAAGCGCGAGGTGCGCGCCATCACCGTGTCGGCATTGGCGCCACGCCAGGGTGAGCTTCTGTGGGACGTCGGCCTGGGGGCGGGCTCGGTTGCCATTGAATGGCTGCTGCGCCATCCCTCGCTCAAGGCGACCGGAATCGAATCGGAACCCGAGCGCGCGGCGCGTGCGGCCCGCAACGCCGCGGCGCTGGGCACGCCCGACCTGCAGATCGTGCAGCGGCGCGCGCCCGAGGCATTCGCCGGACTGCCCACGCCCGATGCGATCTTCCTGGGCGGCGGCCTTGCCAATCCTGACATGCTGGAGGCGGCATGGGCGGCGCTGAAGCCGGGCGGGCGTCTGGTTGCCAATGCCGTGTCGATCCAGTCGGAGGCGCGTTTGATCGAGCACTTCCAGCGTCACGGCGGAGAGCTGGTGCGGCTCGACGTGTCGAAAGCGGGCAAGGCCGGCACAGGCGGCGTCTTCGTCTGGCGCGCCGCCGCACCGATCGTGCAGTGGCGGGCGAGGAAGCCATGATCGTGGCGGGCGTGGGCTGTCGTCGCGGCACGTCGGCCGACGAGATCGAGCGCGTCGTGCGTCTGGCGCTGGGCATGCACGAGCTGGCGGCCGATCGGCTGCTGGCGATTGCCACGGAGTCGGAGAAGGCGACCGAGCCTGCCTTTCCGGAAGTGGCGCGACGCCTGTCGGTGCAGCTCGTTGCCTGTACGGCGACCGAGCTGGATCGCGTCGCCGACCAGGTGCTGACTCCATCCAGGTTCGTCCTCGAGGCCAAGGGCCTGCCGTCCATCGCCGAGGCCTCGGCCCTCGTCGTTGCCGGCTGCAATGCCCGGCTGCTGGGCGCGCGCGTGGCCACCGAGCGGGCGACCTGTGCCATCGCCACGGGAGAGGGGCGATGACGGTGCATTTCATCGGCGCCGGGCCCGGTGCTCCAGACCTGATCACGGTGCGCGGCCGCGACCTGATCGCGCGCTGCGCCGTCTGCCTCTATGCCGGATCCCTGGTGCCCAAGGCGTTGCTGGAACATTGTCCCCCGGGCGCGCGTGTCGTCGACACCGCGCCGATGTCGCTCGACGAGATCGTCGAGGCGTGCAAGCGCGCGACCGACGAGGGCCACGACGTGGCGCGCCTGCATTCGGGCGATCTCTCGGTCTGGAGCGCCATGGGCGAGCAGCTTCGCCGGCTGCGCGAGGCCGGCATCGCCTACACGGTGACGCCGGGCGTGCCGTCTTTCGCCGCCGCCGCCGCCGCGCTCGGCCAGGAGCTTACCTTGCCCGAGGTCGCGCAGTCGGTGGTGCTGACGCGCACCTCGGGCCGCGCCTCGGCGATGCCGCCGGCCGAGAAGCTGGAAACCTTTGCGGCGACCGGCGCCACGTTGGCCATTCATCTGTCGATCCACACGATCGACAAGGTCGTGGCGACGGTGCTGCCGCACTACGGCGCCGACTGCCCGGCCGCCGTGGTCTATCGCGCGAGTTGGCCCGAGGAACGCGTGATCCGCGCCACACTGGGCACGCTCGCGGCGGAGGTCGCCAAGACGCCCATCGAGCGCACGGCGCTGATCCTGGTCGGCAAGGTGCTGCAGGCGCACGACTTCCGAGACAGCGCGCTCTACGACGCCTCCTATCAACGACGCTTCCGGGGCCGCGGCCAGTGACCACGCACGTGATTCCAAAGAACTTCCCGACGCTGCCCGACTTTCCGGCCGGAGAAGTCTGGCTGGCAGGCGCCGGCCCTGGCGATCCGCGCCTGCTCACCGTGCTGGCGCTGCACGCCATCGGCCAAGCCGACGACATCGTCTACGACGCGCTGGTCGATCACCGCGTCCTCGATCTCTGCGGCACCGGCGCCGAGCTGATCTCGGCCGGCAAGCGCGGCGGCCGGCCCTCGTCGCAGCAGCGCGACATCAACGAGGTGCTGATCGAGCGTGCTCGTGCCGGCCGGCGCGTGCTGCGGCTGAAGGGCGGCGATCCGTTCGTGTTCGGTCGCGGCTGGGACGAAGCGTGGGCGCTGACCCAGGCCGGCATCCGCTTTCGCATCATTCCCGGCCTGACCGCGGGCCTGGCCGGCGCGGCCCTGGCCGGCATTCCGGCGACCTCGCGCGACACCAATCATGCCGTCGTGCTGGCCGCGGGCCATCGCGCCGAGGAGGGTGGCTCGGCCGCCGATTGGGCCGCCCTGGCCACGTTCGGCCAGCCGATCGTGCTCTACATGCCGATGTCGCAACTCGCCGAGATCGCGTCGTCGCTGCAGGACGGCGGGCTCGCCGTCGACACCCCCGCGGCGCTGATCCAGTCGGCCGCGACCGACCGGGAGCGGGTGGTCGAGAGCACGCTCGGCAATCTCGTGGACGATGCGGCGCGCCACGACGTCGGTTCGCCGTCGATCGTCGTCATCGGCGCCACGGCGGGACTGCGCCGCCATCTCCTGAGCTCGCTGGTCGGCTGGCGATGACGCCCGGCTTCATCGTCGCGGCGCCGCATTCCGGCGCCGGCAAGACCACGGTAACGATCGGCCTGATGCGCGCCCTCGGCCGCCAGGGCCTGGCCGTGCAGGCCTTCAAGTGCGGGCCCGACTACATCGACCCGGCATTCCATGCCGTGGCCACGGGTCGGCCGAGCTTCAACCTCGACACCTGGGCGATGGCGCCGGCGACGCTCGGCGATCTCCTGGTGCGCCACCCCGCCGACATCGCCATTGCCGAAGGCGTGATGGGCCTGTTCGACGGCGTCGCAGATCGCGGGCAGATCGCGTGCGGCGCCACGGCGGATCTCGCCGCGCTGCTTGGATGGCCGGTGCTGCTGGTGCTCGATGTCTCCGGCCAGACCGAGACGGCGGCCGCCGTCGCCGCGGGGCTGGCGCATTACCGCGACGACGTCGCCGTTGCCGGTGTGATCCTCAATCGCGTCGCGGGCCCGCGCCATCTCGCCCTGATCGCACCGGGCTTCGAGCGTGTGCAACTGAACGTGTTCGGCGCGCTTGGCCATGACGCACGCTTCGAGCTGCCCGAGCGCCATCTCGGTCTTGTGCAGGCAGATGAGACGGAGGATATCGACCGGCGGCTCGATGCATTGGCCGATGCCATTGCAGGCGCCGTCGATCTTTCGGCTGTTCGGCGCGCAGTGAGGCCTGCGAGAGCGACAGCCGGCGGCGCGTCGCGGCGGCCGCCGGGCCAGCGCATCGCCGTCGCGCGCGATCGGGCGTTCTCCTTCATGTATCCGCATCTGCTCGAGGACTGGCGGCTGGCCGGCGCAGAGATCCTGCCGTTCTCGCCGCTCGGCG
>JAEZIF010000107.1 GCA_023416135.1 Pseudomonadota bacterium | reverse complement strand
TCCACGGCATCGACCTCGGCAAGCAGGAAAACGCCGACACGTTCGGCCTCCTGCACAGCGCGCTGATGGATCATCAGGTCATCTTCCTGCGCGACCAAACGCTCAGCGTCGACCAGCACATGTCGCTCGCGCGTCGGTTCGGAACGCCGATGTTCTCGCGGAAGCTGAAGATGTACGGCGACAAGTACGATTCGATGTCGCTGCTGGAAAACGACGGCACCAAGATTGCCGTCGGCTCCGTCTGGCATACCGACAATACCGACTACGAAGAGCCTCCGATGGGATCGCTGCTCTACTGCGAGGTGGCGCCGAGCGTCGGGGGCGACACGATCTTTGCCAGCATGTATGCCGCCTACGAGGCGCTGGACAAGTCCACCAAGACCTATCTAGAGGGCCTGACGGCGCTGCACGACAACTCAAATGTCCGCCGTCGCTATGCAGGCCAGAACATCCTCCGCGATGATGCCATGGCCGTGCCGCCGCCGGTCGAGCATCCGGTCGTCCATCGACATCCGGTGACCGGCCGCAAGGCCCTGTTCGTGAATTCGAACTACACGGTCCGCCTGGCCGGCGTCAGCGACACCGAGAGCAGACATGTGCTGCAGATGCTCTTCGATCACATGCGTCAACCGGAGTTCCAGGTCCGGTTTCGCTGGAAAGCCGGGTCGCTGGCGATCTGGGACAACCGCTGCACTCAGCACTACGCGATCGACGACTACAAGGAACTGCGTCGCATGCGTCGCGTCCAGATCGCCGGCACCAAACCGCGCGTCTGAGCCCGCAGGTTCAACACCGGCAAGATCAAACGATGTAAAAGGGAGCTAGCGTCATGGCCTTGAATTTCTTGAGACGCCAGGCCTGGGCGGGCCTGGCAATGGCAATCGCCTTCTCCGGCGCGTCTGCCGCACCGCTGCTCGCGCAGTCGGCGAAAGGCGAGGTGACCGTGGCAGGCGCGCTCCTTCGCCAGCAGTTCGACCCGACCATCATGGTCGCCGTCACCGACTACACCGCCTACGACCTGCTGTACGACGGCCTGCTCGACCTCGGCGCCAACGGGAAGTACCCCGCCCTGGCAACGTCCTGGACGATCAGTCCCGACGGCAAGCAGATCGACTTCCAGCTCCGCGCCGGCGTGAAGTTCCACAACGGAGATCCGTTCACCGCGGAAGACGTGAAATTCACATACGATTCGATCCTCAAGGAGGGCAACACGCACTCCTACCGTAAGGCGTTCGTCGATTCGATCGACAGCATCGAGGTCGTCCAGCCGCTCGTCGTGCGGTTCGTGCTGAAGCAGCCGTGGCCCGCGTTCTTCTCCTCGGCCCGCTACGGCCTGCAGCCGATCATCCCCAAGGCCTACTATGAGAAGGTCGGCGCGCGCGGCTTTCTCGAGAAGCCGGTCGGCACGGGGCCCTTCAAGCTCGTGAGCACCAAGGCCGGCGAATGGTCGCGCTTCGAGGCCAATCCCGACTATTGGGGCGGTGCGCCCAAGATCAAGGCCGTCACTCAGAAGATGGTGAAGGAGCCGTTCACGCTCTACGCCATGATCGAGAAGGGCGAAGCCGACGTCGTGTTCGGCCTGGGCGGCACGCTGCTCGACCGCGTGAAGGCGAACAGCAAGCTGCGCGTCTTCGAGTCGAAGTACAGCGGCACCAGCGCCATGTACTTCAACAAGGAGAAGTTCCCCGAATCGGCCGACAGGCGCGTACGCTTGGGCGTCGCCTACGCCTTGAATCGCGCTGACATCGCCAAGCGCCTGCTGAGCGGCGCCTGCGAGCCGGCAACCAGCATTTTCACGCCGGCGACGCTCGGTTTCCAACCCGGCCTGGAAGCGATCCCATACGATCCTGCGAAGGCCAAGGAGCTGCTCGCCCAGGCGGGCATCAAGCCCGGCCGCGAGATCAGCTATACGCTCCACACGGAGTCCTTCGGCTCGCTCCCCAACGCGCCGCAGGTGCTCGAGGCGCTGGCGGGCAACCTCGAGGCCGTGGGCTTCAAGGTCACGCGCGAAGCGGTCGACACCAGCACATGGCTCGCCATGATGCGCGCCAAGAGGCAGCCTTCGATGTTCTACGGCCCGTCCTCGATGCCCGACGACGGCGGTGAGACGATGGAAGGCTGGTTCACCTCCCGAGCGCTGTGGTCGTCCGGCAATATCAAGGTCCCGGCCTACGACGAGATTGCCAAGGCCCAGCTCCAGGCGGTCGACCTGCAGAAGCGCGAGGCCATGCTGCAGCAGTTTGCCAAGCTGGAGGCCGAGAACAAGGAAGCCGTGCCGCTCTTCTGGTGCAGCACGGCGTTCGTGGCGACGGCGCGCGTGAAGCAATGGGCTCCCGCCGTCAGCAGCGCCTATCACTACAATTTCCAGACGATGCAGCTGGCGGAGTGAAGCCGCGGCCGCTCAGGCCGCGGGCAACGTCAGCGCCAGCTCCTTGAGCTTGAATTTCTGGACCTTGCCGGTGCCGGCGGTCAGCGGCAGCTCGTCGAGAACGACGACCCGGCGAGGGCGCTTGTAGGAGGCGAGGAGCGGGCGCAGGTATGCCTGGACCTCGCCTTCGTCGACCGTGCATCCTTCGCGGGGCACGATGAAGGCGAAGCCGATCTCGCCGGCCTTGCGATCCGGAACGCCGAGTACCGCGGCGGCGGCGATCGCGGGGTGGCGCAGCAACGTCGCTTCGACCTCGACGGTTGAGACGTTGAAGCCGTTGTACTTGTAGCCGTCTTTGAGCCGCGACAGGAACTTGAAGGTGCCGTCCGCGCGCCGGACGCCGGCGTCGCCGGTCTTGAACCAGCCGTCCTGGGTGCGGCTGGCCCGCGTCTCTTCGGGCTTGCGATAGTAGCCCGGCGTGACCGAATAGCCGCGTGCCTGGATCTCGCCGACCTCGCCGTCGGCAATCGGCCGGTTGGTGTCGGGGTCGGCGATGCGGACCTCGACGTCGGGCATCGGCGTGCCGTGCCAGCCTAGCCGGGTCTCGAGCGGCTCGTGGCTGTAGGTGCGCAAGGCGACGCTCGACAGCTCGCTCATGCCGTACGTCGAGTAGAGGTCGCGCAGGCCGAGCTCGCAAACGGCCCGCTGGAGAACCGAAGCGTCGTTGGTGACCACGGTTCCCGAGCGCAGGCTGCCGAGGTCGAAGCTCGCCCTCTGCGGGTGCTGAAGCAGCTTCTCCAGCATGATCGGCATCAGGTAGATCACGGTGCAGCGCTCGTCTTGGATGGCGCGCATCGTTCTCACCTCGTCGAAACCGTCGTCCAGGACTACCGCCGACCCGTTGGTCCAGAAGGTCAGGATGCCGTTGACGTTGCCCATGATGCCGAACAGCGGCATGCAGAGATAGAGCCGGTCGTCGGCCGTCTGCGCGAAGCGGTGCCCGTGGTCGGCCGCCTTGCGCCACACGACGTGGGTCAGCAACACGCCCTTGGGCAGCGCCGTCGTGCCCGAACTGTAGACGATCATCGTCGGCTGCAGGATGTCGGTCTCGACCGGCAGCGGACCGGCCGCCGGCGGGTCGAAGGCCGACCAGTCGGTCAGGCCGCCGATTGCCGGGTCCGGTCGGTCGAGGCTGATCGCGTGGCGTAGCAGCGGCAGGCGGGCGCTCGTGATCTCGCCGGGCCGTGCCGTCACGAGCTCGGGGCAGATCGACGTCAGGTCCGCGGCGAAGTTGCGGAAGCCGCCCGGCCCGGGCAGCAGGATCGCGCGCGTCTCGGACTGCTCGAGTTGATAAGCCGTTTCCTCGGCCGTGAGGCGCGTGTTGAGCACGACGGCGACCAGGCCGATCTGTCCCGCTGCCAGCCAGTACCAGATGAACTCCGGCCGGTTGGACATCCACAGCGCGACCTTGTCCTGCTTGTCGAGTCCCAGTGTCAGCAACCGGGCCGAGGCCCTGTCGACCTCCCGCCGGACGTCGGCAAAGGTCCAGCGTCGGCCGCGGAAGACCAGGGCGTCGCGCGGGCCGAAGCGATCGGCGAGATGGGCCAGGGATTGGGCGTAGGTCTTGTCGAGATAGGGATTCATTTCGTCGGTCAGCGAAGGTGGCAGGCGGCCCAGTGGTTGGGCTTGATCTCGCGCAGCTCTGGCACCTTGGTCGCGCATTCGGCGACGGCGAGCGGGCAACGCGTATGGAAGCGGCAACCCGATGGTGGCGCCGTTGGGCTCGGCACGTCGCCCTTCAGGATGATCCGCGACTTGCGGGTCTTGCGCGGATTGGGCAGCGGCACAGCCGACAGCAATGCCTCGGTGTAGGGGTGCAGCGGGTCGCGGAACACCTCGCGCGACGTGGCGATCTCGACAATGCGGCCGAGATACATGACCGCGACGCGGTGGCTAATGTGCCTCACTACCGACAGGTCGTGGGCGATGAACAGGTACGATAGGCCGAACTCGGCCTGCAGGTCGGTCAGCAGGTTGATGACCTGCGCCTGCACCGACACGTCGAGCGCCGATACCGGTTCGTCGCCGACGATGAGGCGCGGACCCAGCGCCAGCGCGCGCGCGATGCTGATGCGCTGCCGCTGCCCGCCGGAGAATTCGTGCGGGAAGCGGTCGATCTGGTCGGGTCTCAGGCCGACGCGCCGGAACAGGTCGGCCACGCGTTGCTCGCGCTCGGCGCCGTCCGCCACGCCGTGCACCAGGAGCGGCTCCCCCACGATGTCGCCCGCGGTCATGCGCGGGTTGAGGGACGAGAAGGGGTCCTGGAAGATGATCTGGATCTGCCGACGGTAGGGCTGCATTCCGCGGCGATCGAGCGGCACGATATCTGCGCCGGCGACGCGGATCGCACCCGCGGTGGGCTGTATCAGCTTCAGCAGCATGCGGCCGATCGTCGATTTTCCGCAGCCGCTTTCCCCGACTAGGCTGAGCGTCTCGCCTTCCTCGATGTGGAAGCTGACGTCATCGACGGCGTGGACGTACTTGGCCTCGCCGCCCAGCAGGCCGCCGCCGACTTTGAAGTGCTTTCGCAGGCGCTCGACCTCCAGCAGGGGAGGCGAGGGCCTCGCTGTGCTCGCATCGACAGCGGTGATGCTCATCTCGGGCGCTCCGCATGCCAGCAGGCGACCCAACGGTCGGGCTGCATCTCCTCGAGGATGGGCCGCTCGCGTCGGCACTGAGTGGTCGCCATGTGGCAGCGCGGCGCAAACGAGCAGCCTTCGGGCATGTCGTGCAGCGCCGGCACCGTGCCGTCGATCGTGTGGAGACGACGCCGCTCTATCGGCTCGTCGTCGTCGACATCCATCGTCGGGATGGCCTTCATCAGGCCGCGCGTATAGGGGTGCAGCGGGGTGTCGAACAACGATTCGACGTCGGCTTCCTCGACCTTGCGTCCGGCATACATCACCGCGACGCGTTGCGCCGTCTCGGCGATGACGCCGAGATCGTGCGTGATCATGATGACGGCGGTGCCGAGCCTCGTCTGCAGATCCTTCAGGAGCTCGAGAATCTGCGCCTGGATGGTGACGTCGAGCGCCGTCGTCGGCTCGTCGGCAATCAGCACCTTTGGATTGCAGGACAGCGCCATGGCGATCATCGCGCGCTGGCGCATGCCGCCCGAGAGCTGGTGGGGATAACTGTCGATATGTCGCTCGGCCTCCGCGATCTGCACCAGGCGCAGCATCTCGATCGCTCGGTCGCGCGCCTGCCTTCGGGTCACTCCGGTGTGCAGCCTGACCGTCTCGACGATCTGCTGGCCGATGGTCAGCACCGGGTTGAGCGCCGTCATCGGTTCCTGGAAGATCATGGAAATCTCGGCGCCGCGCACCTTGTGCATCTCTGCGTCGCTGAGCTGCAGCAGGTCGCGCCCGCCGCAGCGGATCGTGCCGCCCTCGATGCTGCCCAGCCGCGGCGGAATGAGTCGCATGATCGAAAGCGCCATCACGCTCTTGCCGCAGCCCGATTCCCCGACCACGCCCAATGTTCGGCCGGCGCTGACGCTGAGCGACACTCCGTCGACCGCCGTGACGGCGCCGTGGCGCCCGTGGAAGACGGTCCTCAGGCCATCGACCGCCAGGATGCCGCCGCCTGGGCTGGCG
>JAEZIF010000014.1 GCA_023416135.1 Pseudomonadota bacterium | reverse complement strand
TCTTGAGCGCGGTCGCCGGCAGGGTCTCGAACGTCCTCGACCGAGTATCGCTCAGCCGCTTGGCCACCGTCTCGGTCTTGGCCTTGCGCAAGGTCGCCGCCTGCGCCTTGCCGCGCCCCTCGGCGACCGCTTCGGCGAAGTTGGCGAACAGCACGGTGAACCAGAGCCAGAGATTGATCTGGAAAGAGAAGCCCAGCCCGCCATTGCCCATCACGAGATCGCGGATGAACAGGACGGTGGTCAGAGCGGCGACCACCTCCACCGTGAACATCACGGGGTTGCGGATCATCAGGCGCGGATCGAGCTTGCGGAAAGCATCGACCAGCGCCGGCCCGAGGATCTTCGGGTCGGTCAGCGTGGAAGCCGACGTCCGGCGACCGGAAAGAGCCATATCAGTCATGACTGTCCTCGACTCTAGTAGAGATTGCCTGCCAGCATCGCGAAGTGCTCGACGATCGGGCCGAGCGCGAGGGCCGGGAAGAAGGTGAGGCCACCGACGATCAGGATCGTGCCGACGACCAGGCCGACGAACAGCGGACCGTTGGTCGGGAAGGTGCCGGCCGAGGCGGGCACGATCTTCTTGGACGCGAGCGAACCTGCGATGGCGACCATCGGCACGATCATCAGGAAGCGGCCGACGAACATCGCAAGGCCGATGGTCGTATTGTAGAACAGCGTGTTGGCGCTGAGACCGGCGAAGGCTGAGCCGTTGTTCGCGGTGCCCGACGTGAAGGCATAGAGGATCTCGCTGAAGCCGTGCGGGCCCTGGTTGGCGGGACCGGCCAGGCCGGCATCGACCACCGTGGCGATGGCGCTGAAGCCCAGGATCGAGAACGGCAGGACCAGGATGGCGAGCAGCGCCATCTTCACTTCCTTGGCCTCGATCTTCTTGCCGAGATACTCGGGCGTGCGGCCGACCATGAGGCCGGCGATGAACACCGAGATGATGGCGAACAGCAGCATGCCGTAGAGGCCCGCGCCGACGCCGCCGACGATGATCTCGCCGAGCTGCATGTTGAACATCGGGATGAGCCCGCCGAGCGGCATCAGGCTGTCGTGCATGGCGTTGACCGCGCCGCAGGAGGCCGCCGTCGTGACCACGGCAAAGAGCGCGGAGGCGGCGATGCCGAAGCGGACGTCCTTGCCTTCCATGTTGCCGCCCGCCTGCATCGCCGAGGCGTTGGTGTCGACACCGAGCCTGGCGATCGCCGGATTGCCGGCCGCTTCGGCCCAGTAGGCGACCAGCACGCCGCCCAGGAACAGCACGCCCATGACGGCGAACACCGCCCAACCCTGGCGCTGGTCGCCGACCATGCGGCCGAACACGTTGGTGAGCGCCGCTCCGATCGCGAAGATCAGCACGACCTGCACGAAGTTGGTGACGGCGTTGGGATTCTCGAACGGATGGGCCGAGTTGGTATTGAAGAAGCCGCCGCCGTTGGTGCCGAACATCTTGATGACTTCCTGGGACGCCACCGGCCCCTGGGCGATCAGCTGCTTGGCGCCCTCGAGCGTCGTCGCTTCGGTATAGGCGCCGAGATTCTGCGGCATGCCTTGCCAGACGAAGAACAGGCCGACGACGATCGCCACCGGCAGCAGGACGTAAAGCGTGGTGCGGGTGAGATCGACCCAGAAATTGCCGATGCCGCGCGCCGAGCGGCGGGCGAAGCCGCGGACCAGCGCAACGGCGAGGGCAATGCCGGTCGCCGCCGAAACGAAGTTGTGCACGGTGAGTCCCGCCATCTGGACGAGATAGCTCATCGTCGTCTCAGGCACGTAGGACTGCCAGTTGGTGTTGGTGGTGAAGCTCATCGACGTGTTGAAGGCGAGGCTCTCCTCGACGGCCGACTGGCCGGCCGGATTGAACGGCAGCACCGCCTGGAAGCGCATCAGCGCGTACAGGCTGAGGAAGCCTGCCAGATTGAACAGCAGCATGGCGACCGCATAGGTCAACCAGTTCTGCTCGGTGCGCTCGTCGACGCCGCCCAGACGATAGAAGCCGCGCTCGACCGGCCCCAGCACAGGTGACAGGAAGGTGCGCTCGCCCGAAAGGACGCGTGTCATGTAGCCGCCGAGCGGCTTCACGAGCAGGGTGATCACCACGCAGAACAGGGCGATCTGGATCCAGCCGTCGAAAGTCATGGGTCGTTCCTTGGGAAGCGCCCGCCTAGAAACGTTCCGGGCGCAGCAGGGCGTAGACGAGATAGGCGAGCAGGCCGACCGTGACGGCGCTGCCCAGGATGTATTCGATCAGCATGGGCCGCTCCTCACAGCTTCTCGCAGGCGTAGGCGTAGGCGATCGCCAGCACGAAGCAGGCGAAGCCAACGGAAATCAGGACGACATCGAACATGGCTGCTTCCTCTCGGGGAATGGCGGCGCAGGAACGCCTAGGCGATCCCGAGCAACCGCAAGGTCACGGTAACGGCGAACGCCACTGCGAGATGAGTGAGCAGCAGCATGCCGATCTCGCTCAGCACCTCGGCGGGCGTCGGCCAGCCGCCAGTGGCGGAAGGCGCCTGATGGTCGGTGTCGACCGAGCGCCACGTCGTACGAATTGGCAATTTCATGGAGCGGCCAGGGTGGACCGGGTGGACATAGGAAATCGACGGCGGAGTCGTGAGCCAGACATAGGAACGGCATAGGAGCGACCGGCGGTACGACGCCGACGCGTCGGACGGCCTTACCAGCGATTGCAGAGGCGCTCGTAGGCGATGTACACGCACAGGAGCGCAAATCCGAGGAACAGGGCGAGATCGAGCATGGTTTCTCTCCTCGCCAGATAGAAGGCCCCGACGACGTAGGAATTCGAGAGGTCTCTACGTGATGCGGCATAGGGCGAGCATATGAATCGCCGGCGGGTGAACGAAACCTGTCCTTTGGTATGACGGCGGCAATTCCTATGAAGTTCCTATGGCGCGTGCCGCCGCTCCGCATGGACTTCCTAGGATCGGCGGTTGTTCTCTCGCCGCATCATCAAGGAGCACGACAAATGAACAGGGGAGCATTAACCGCTCTGGCGGCAAGCGTCGGATTCGTCCTCGCGGGTACGGCCGCCGCTCAGGAGTCCAACCAGGGGCAGGCACCCGAGAAAGAAGTCTGGAAGGCGCCGTTCGGTGGTTCGTGGACCGCCACCTTCGCCTTCGCCACCGACTATTCTTATCGCGGCATCTCGCAAACACAACGTCAGGTCGCGGCCCAGCCGTCGTTCACCTACGAGACGCCGACGGTCAGCGAGAACGTGCCGCTCAGCGCCTATGTCGGCGCCTGGGGCAGCAACGTCTATTTCGGCAACACCAATCCCACGATCGCCGAGATCGACCTCATCGCCGGCCTCAGGCTCAAGGCGTTCGATGGCAAGTTCACCGGCGACCTGGGCTATATCC
>JAEZIF010000499.1 GCA_023416135.1 Pseudomonadota bacterium | reverse complement strand
TCCGGGAGCGTCGTCTCGTCGAACACTGTCGTCGAGCGGTAGGGCGTGATCATCGGGTCAGGCCGCCAGCCGGATCTCGTCGGCGTGCTCGGGGTAGGGCGCCACCTTGGCGGGCTCGGCCGGTCGGCCGGCCCGCTCGTTGGCGAAGCCGTGGTTGACGTCGCGATGGTGCGCCTCGTCGGCCCGCACCCCCAGGACCACGTCGCGCAGCGTCGCATCCTCGGGCACCTTCCAGTAGTGGCGCGCGATGGCCGGCGCCGGCACGTTCGGAGAACGCCCTTCGTCGAGCTCCTTGAGGTAGTGCGTGTAGCTGATCACGGCCTCCTCCTCGAAGTAGCCGACGACGCGGTGCGCCGTGCGCGGGCTCGCGAGATAGAGGGCGAAGAAGGCGAGATAGAAGACCCACTGGACGCCCAGGATGACGCAGCGCTCGAACAGCGTGGGGCTGGCGACGTGGATGAACGTCATGAGGTGCATGCGCTCGTTCTCGGCTTCCTCCATCAGCGTGCGGATCCAGCCGCGGTCGTCGCACATGTTCCGCAGGCAGCGCAGATGGGTCAGCGTCGCGCCGACCATGCCCGGCACCGCCGCCACGGTCTCGAGTACGATGGCGCGATGGCCGTAGCGCTTGGCGAAGAAGGTATCGGCGCAGAAGCGCAGAGTTTTTGTGAAGCCGAGCGCGATTCGGTCGCTGAAGCCCCTGGCCTCGTGATGGACGCCGAGATCGACGACAGGGATCGCTACGCGGGTTGCCATGACACGTCTCCTTCTCACTCCGGCTAGACGCTCTCCAGGTTGAGCCTGAGAGCGAACTTGAAGCTCTGCGCGATGCGATCGGCCTTGACCTGCATCAACGCGGCGATGCTGGGCGGCATTTCAGCCTCGGTCGCCTCGCGCCACAGGGCGAGCCAGCGCTCGAACATGGCGGGCGTGATGCGGGCGCGGTGCTTGAGGTGTGCTGCCATGGGCGCGCCCTTGTAGCGGCCGGTCGTCAGCATGAGGGAGGACCAGAAGGCCGTGAGCTTCTCGAGATGCTCCGGCCAGTCGTCGATGGTGTCGTTGAAGACGGGTCCGATCAGCGCGTCGGCCCGGACGGTCGCATAGAAGCGCGCAACCAGGCGGGCCAGGTTCTGCTCGTCGACCTCCTCGATGCGGTCCATCGCGACACTCCAATCATGTATCTTGTGCACATCTATTCTTTGGCCTTAAACATGTCAAACAAATGCATGTATTATGAATGACCGTTCGCGACTGTGTCGCAGGAGCCAACCGGATGCGTCTGACCCGCTACACGGACTACGCCATGCGCGTGCTGCTCTATCTCGGGGCGCAGCCCGACAAGGTCTGCTCGATCGGCGAGATCGCGCGCGCCTACGGAATCTCCCAGAACCACCTCATGAAGGTTGCGCACGAGCTCGGGAAGGCGGGCTACGTCGAGGGCGTGCGCGGCCGGTCGGGTGGCATCCGCCTGGCGCGGCGGGCGGAGAAGATAAATGTCGGCGCCGTGGTGCGCGGTACGGAGCAGGGCTTCGACCTCGTCGACTGCGGCAGTTGCCTCATCGCCCCGGCCTGCGGACTGACCGGCGTGCTGGACGAGGCGCTTGCCGCCTTCATGGCCGTGCTCGATCGCTACACGCTGGCCGATCTTTTGAAGAAACGCTCGAAGCTGCTCGGTCTGTTCGCTGCCGAACTGGCGAAGCCTCACCCCGCGCCCGGCCGCGGCAGTGCCTGAAACGCGAGATCGGGTGTCAACCGGACGGGCATCTCGGGCGTTTGTTCGCCATGGAAACCGAACTCAAATTCTCACTCTCGCCGGAAGCACGGCGCCACATCGAGCAAAACGTTCTGAGCTTCGCCGGCGAGCAGGCGGTCGAGACCGGCGAAACGGTCTACTTCGACACTCCTCACCGGGCTTTGAACAAGGCGGGCTTCAGCCTTCGCGTCCGCCATCGCGCAGAGGATGACAGCTTCATCCAGACCGTGAAATCGGCGGGCAACGGCACTTTCCGGCGCCGGGAATGGGAGTGGCCGGCGTCAGGACGCGACTTCGACCCCGCTCGCCTTCGCGAGGTGCGTGGCCTGCCGGCTCCGGCTCGGAACGCGGCCCATCTCAGCCCGGTATTCCGCACGCAAGTCACGCGCCGCCGGCGTCTCATGACGCTGGCGGCCGGAACCAAGGTCGAGCTTGCGTTCGACGAGGGCGTCGTCGTCGCCGACGGCGGCAGCGAGCCCTTGAGCGAACTCGAGATCGAGCTGAAGGAAGGATCGGAAGAGGCGCTGTTGCGGCTCGGCCTCGATCTCGTGCGCGCCGCGCCGCTTGCGTTGTTGTCCGAGAGCAAGGCGGAGCGTGGCTATCATCTGGCCGACGGTACGAAGCCGGAGGCGCGCAAGCCGCCGCCGATCGAGGTCGACCCCGACCGCGCCTTGCCTGACGTCTTCCGCGCCCTGTCGGATGGCGTGGTCGATCATCTCCTGTCCAACCAGCCGGCAGCGCTGCGCGGCGACGAACAGGAAGGCATCCACCAGATGCGCGTTGCCATTCGGCGCATGCGATCACTGCTGGTCCTGTTCGAACGCCTGCTCGAACCCCATGCCGCCGGGCAATTCGAGGACGAATTACGGCGGCTGGGACAGGTGCTGGGCATGGCGCGCGACTGGGATGTTTTCCTGTCCGAGAGCTTGAAGCAAGCCGCGCCAGAGAAGGGCGATACAGAGTGGACGGAGCCCTTACGGATGCTCGGCCGGCAACGCCGGCAGGATGCGCATCGGGATGCCAAGAAGGCCATCCTGGAACCCGGCTTCACTCGTTTCATCCTTGCTTTCCGGGCCTGGGGCCTCGGCAGTGAAGGCGCGCTTCAATCCGGGCTGCTCGACCGACCCGCCAAGGACGTGGCGGCCCGTCTGATGTCGCGCCTCGCGAACAAGGTCGAGCGCCGCCTCGCTGACGTCGATTGTGATGAACTCGAAAGCCTGCACAGCCTTCGCAAGAGCGCAAAGAAGCTTTGCTACGGCATCGAGTGCCTGCAAGCCCAGTACAACGGAGATTCGAAGCGGTACTACAAGCGCTGCAACGCCCTGCAGAAGCGGTTGGGACGCATCAACGACCTTGCGAGCTCGACGCGCCTTGCCGGTGAGCTGGCGCATGACGGCCACCTCGATCTCGCGCCGTCACTCGGCATTCTCGCCAGCCGCAACGACGCGCTCATCGCCCGGCAAATGAAGAAGGTCCGCAAAACGCTGCGAAAGTTCGAACGCGAGGATCGCTTCTGGAGGTGATGCGCCGCGCGTTCAGCGGTCAGACCCGCCCGTGGCAGTGCTTGAACTTCTTGCCTGAGCCGCAGGGACAGGGGGCGTTGCGCGCGACCTTGCCCCAGGTCGCGGGGTCGTTGGGGTCCTTGGCGGCACGCGCCGCCGCCCGCGGCCGGTGCAGCGTGGCGACGCCGCCGCCGTCGGGATCGGCCGGATCGAAGCCGGGGTCTTCGCTCATCTGGCTGGCGAGCTGCGGATCCTCGTGGACCTCGTGCATGTTGGTCGGCATTTCCGGCATCGGCGGCGCTTCCATGCGCAGCTGCAGCGTCGCCAGCAGGCCCACCACCTGCTCGCGCAGGCCGGTCAGCAGGTCCTCGAAGAGATTGAAGGCCTCGCGCTTGTACTCGTTCAGCGGATCCTTCTGGCCGTAGGCACGCAGCCCGATGCCCTGGCGCAGATGGTCGAGGTGCAGCAGGTGCTCCTTCCAGTTCTGGTCGAACAGCTGCATCAGAACGCTCTTCTCGACCTGGCGCCACACGTCGGTGCCGTACTGCGCCGCGCGCTGGGCGAACAGGCGGTCGACCTGGTCGTTCAGCCGGGTCTTGATCTCTTCTTCGGCGATGCCCTCTTCCTTGGCCCACTCCTCGATCGGCAGGTCGAGCCCGAAGATTCGCTGCGCTTCCTCCTTGAGCTCGCCGATCTTCCACTGCTCGGCGTAGACGCCCTCGGGGATGGTGCGCTTGACCAGCGTGTCGACGACGTCGCGGCGCATGCCGGCGATGGTGTCGGAGACGTCTTCCGTCCCCATCAGCTCGATGCGCTCGGCGTATATCTCCTTGCGTTGGCTGTTCATCACGTCGTCGAAGCGCAGCAGGTTCTTGCGGATCTCGAAGTTGCGCGCCTCGACCTTGCTCTGCGCCGTCTCCAGCGCCTTGTTGAGCCAGCGATGGGTCAGCGCCTCGTCGTCGGCCATGCCCTTCTTCTGGACCCAATCGAGCACCTTGTTGTTGCCGAAGATGCGCATCAGGTCGTCTTCCAGCGACAGGAAGAACTTCGACGCGCCCGGATCGCCCTGGCGTCCCGAGCGGCCGCGCAGCTGGTTGTCGATGCGCCGGCTCTCGTGGCGCTCGGTGCCGACCACGTAAAGGCCGCCGGCCTTGAGCACGATCTCGCGGTTGCGCAGCACCTCGGCCTTGATCTCGGCCGCGACGCGTTCGAGCTCGGCCTTGCGGGCGGCCTCGTCCGGGAACTTGGCGGTGATCTCGGGTTCGGACTGCCGCACCAGCATGTCGGCGTTGCCGCCGAGCTGGATGTCGGTGCCGCGGCCGGCCATGTTGGTGGCAATGGTGATGGCGCCCGGCCGGCCGGCCTGGGCGACGATCTGGGCTTCCTGCTCGTGGTAGCGCGCGTTCAGCACGTTGTGCGGGATCTTGGCCTTCTTCAGCTCCTCCGACAGCGCCTCCGACTTCTCGATCGAGACGGTGCCGACCAGCATCGGCTGATTGCGCTCGCGGCACTCCTGGATGAGCTTGACGATGGCGCGCGTCTTGTCGCTCAGCGTGCGGTAGATCTCGTCGTCGGCGTCCTTGCGCGCGACCGGCACGTTGGTCGGGATCTCGACGACCTCGAGCCTGTAGATTTCGCCGAACTCCGAGGCTTCCGTCATGGCCGTGCCGGTCATGCCGGAGAGCTTGGGATACATGCGGAACAGGTTCTGGAAGGTGATCGAGGCCAGCGTCTGGTTCTCGCGCTGGATCTCGACCTGCTCCTTGGCCTCGAGCGCCTGGTGCAGGCCTTCCGAATAGCGTCGGGCGGCCAACATACGGCCGGTGAACTCGTCGATGATGACGACCTGGCCGTCCTTCACGATGTAGTCGGTGTCGCGGGAGAACAGCTTGTGGGCGCGCAGCGCCTGGGTCACGTGATGCAGCAGCGTCACCTGGTTGGGCGCGTAGAGGCTGATGCCGTCGGGCAGAAGCCCGTCGCCGCGCAGGATGTCCTCGACCTGCTCGACGCCGGCATCGGTCAGCACGACGGTGCGGTTCTTCTCGTCCTTCTCGTAGGCGTCGGGCTTGAGGCGAGGGATCACCGTGTCGGCGCGGCGGTAGAGCTCCGAGGAGTCCTCGGCCGGACCGGAGATGATCAACGGCGTGCGGGCCTCGTCGATCAGGATCGAATCGACCTCGTCGACGATCGCGTAGTTGAAGGGCCGCTGGACCATCGCGTCCAGGCGGAACTTCATGTTGTCGCGCAGGTAGTCGAAGCCGAGTTCGTTGTTGGTGCCATAGGTGACGTCGCAGCTGTAGGCCGCCTTGCGCTGCTCGTCGTCGAGCTCGTGGACGATGACGCCGACGGTGAGGCCGAGGAACGTGTAGACTTGGCCCATCCATTCGGAGTCGCGCTTGGCGAGGTAGTCGTTCACCGTGACGACATGCACGCCCTTGCCTTCGAGGGCGTTGAGATAGACGGGCAGGGTGGCGACCAGCGTCTTGCCTTCGCCGGTCTTCATCTCCGAGATCTTGCCCTGGTGCAGGACCATGCCGCCCTTGAGCTGGACATCGAAGTGGCGCTGGCCGAGCGTCCGCTTGGCGGCCTCGCGCACCACGGCGAAGGCTTCGACCAGCAGGTCGTCCAGGGTCTCGCCCTTGGCCAGACGCTCGCGAAACTCGGTGGTCTTGGCGCGCAACTGCTCGTCGCTGAGCTTGGCGAGCTCGGGCTCGAGTGCATTGATCTTCGCCACCGGCTTGTCGAAGCCTTTGACGATGCGATCATTGGCGGTGCCGAACAGGCTACGGG
>JAEZIF010000433.1 GCA_023416135.1 Pseudomonadota bacterium | reverse complement strand
CGCGTTGGGCCGCTGGAAGATCCAGTTCTGCCAGGCCGACAGACGGGCGAAGATCTTGGTCTCCATGGTCTCGGGCCCGGCGAAGCGCAGGTTCGCTTCCATGCCAATGAGGCCGTCGGGCGAGAAGCCGGCGCGCTCTTCGATGGCGAGCCGCACCTCGTCCTCCCAGTCGATGTCGTCGGGGATGAAGGTGACCAGGCCGAGCTCGTCGGCGGCCTCGGCGTCGAGCGCTTCGCCGATCTCGTCCTCGAGCGCGTCGACCTTCTTGGGCTCGGCGAGGAAGCGTGTCGCCAGCCGCGTCAGGCCGTTGCCCATGGGGTAGGGTCCGAAATTCATCGGCGTCAGGCGGATCGTCGCTGCTTCCTGGTTGGACCCTTCGAAGGCGCCGTCCAGCATGTAGGAGCGGTCGGCCGCCAGGACGATCTCGAACAGCGTGCCGGTGAAGCACGAGCCGGGCTCGACCAGGGCGATCAGGCTGCGCGAGCTCACATCCAGCCGCTTCAAGGTACGCTTCCAGTAAAGCACGATCTCGCGCACCAGCCAGTTCGACGACTCTTTTGCCAGCAGTGCGTCATAGGCCTCGACCAGGTCGGCGTCGCCCTGGCTCTGCAGGACCCAGGTGCCGATCTCGGTCTCGTTGAGCCGGAGGTGCATCATGGCATCGTCGAGCTCGCGCGCCAGCGCGAGCGGCCAGAAGGCGGCGCCCTGGGCGTGGACGGCGGCGGCATCGGCCGGCGGCGCGGCGGCCGGGCCGTTCACGCGGAACTTCGCAGCGCGACGCTCGCGATCGATCTCGATCGAGAGATGGTTGTAGCGAATGGTGTCACCGTCGATCGCCCGCTCGACCGCCGGCAGGGCGATGCCCTTGGCATCCTTGGGCCGGCTCGATTTCGCCGCGGCATCCTCGGCAATCTTCCGGGTTTCGTCGGCAAGCTTGCTGGGCGGGATCAACTTGTCGACCAGGCGCCAGTCGCACGCCCGCTTGCCGCGCACGCCCTCGGCGGTGGTGCAGAAGAAGTCGGCATGGTCGCGGCGCACCATGCGCTTGTCGACCAGGCGGGTGAGCCCGCCGGTGCCGGGAAGCACGGCGAGCAGCGGCAGCTCGGGCAGGGACACCGCACTCGAACCGTCGTCGGCCAGCAGGATCCGGTCGCAGGCCAGCGCCAGCTCGTAGCCGCCGCCGGCGGCGATGCCGTTGATGGAGCAGATGTAGGTCTGGCCCGAATGCTCGCTGGCGTCCTCGATGGCGAGCCGCGTCTCGTTGGTGAACTTGCAGAAGTTCACCTTGTGGTCGTGGCTCGAGAGGCCGAGCATGTTGATGTTGGCGCCCGAGCAGAAGATGCGGTCGCGCTGGGAGCGGATGACCACGGCGCCGACTTCGGGATGCTCGAAGCGCAGGCGCTGCACGGCATCGGCCAGCTCGATGTCGACGCCGAGATCGTAGGAATTGAGCTTCAACTTGTAGCCGGGACGGAGCCCGCCATCCTCGTTCACGTCCATGGTGAGGTAGGCGACGCCGTTCTCGGTGCCGAGCTTCCAATGGCGATAGCGGTCGGGCGCGGTGCGGAAGTCGATGGCCGTCTCGGGCTTGCCGTTTTCCATGGGCGCGTTCCCTATTTGGGTAATTCGGTACTGAAATACCTATTTACTTTTCCCGTCGCAAGCGCATTCTACTCCTCGACATATGGTCGCGATTCGTCCCGCTCAAGCCTCTGATCTTCCTGCGATTTCGGCGCTCGACGTGCGGCTGACCGGGTCGGACAAGCCGGATTACTGGCGCGACATGCTGGCGCCCGAGCGCAATCTCCTGGTGGCCGAGAACGACGGCGGCCGGCTCTTGGGCTTCATCGCCGGCGAAGTCCGCGCCTGGGAGTTCGGCCAGCCAGCGGCGGGCTGGGTGTTTGCGATCCAGATCGAACCCAAGCAGCGCGAGCGTGGCGTGGCGAGCGCGCTTTTCGAGGCGTTGGTGGCGCGCTTTCGCGAGAAGGGCGTGACGCGCGTGCGGACCCTGGTCGATCGCAAGGACCACTTGATCCTCTCGTTCTTCCGCGCGCAGGGAATGGTCGCCGGTCCCTCCTTGCAACTCGACATGGATCTCCAATGAGGTGCCAGGCGTGAAGCTGCAGACCGGCACGCGGCTTGGCCTCTATGCCGCGCTCGAGCTTGCACGCGATCCCGAGCGCACCCTGTCGGCTGCCGATCTGGGCGAGCGTTTCGGGGTGTCGACCCATCATCTGGCCAAGGTGCTGCGGACCCTGGCGGCGGCCGGCCTGGTGCGCGGCGGCCGCGGGGCTGCGGGCGGCTACCGCTTCACCGGCAATCGCCGGCGCACGACGCTGATGGACATCGTCGCCCTGTTCGAGCCGGCGCCCGGCCGGCGCGCCAAGGAACCGGGAGAGGAAACCGACATCGGCACCGCCCTGCAGCGCGTGCTCCTGGAAATCGACGAGATCGCCGAAGCGACCTTGCGGTCCATCAGCCTGGAGACCATGCTCAAGCCGAGGCGGTGATGCGTACCCTCGTGCCCTTGGCTGCGGTGGTGGCGAGCCTGCTGGCGGTGCCAGCGGGTGCGCAGACGAGTTGCGCGCCGGGCGACCGCCCGATCGACCCCTACTATGAGAACGACACCTTCGCCGAATGGCCGCAGGAGGCGCAGCGCTTCAAGAGCAATGCCGAGCTCGTATCGCGGCAGCGCGATCGTCTGCGGCTCGCGCTGGACGGCGGCAAGTCGGTCGAGCTGGTCGACTGTCCTTACGGCGACGATGGCTACCACTTCCTGTACGAGCGCTACGACCAGGCCGGCCGCTTCTACGTCGTGCGCAAGTCATCGCACGACGATTTCTCGTACACCCTGGTGATGATGCCGACCGGCCGGCTGGTCACCGTCTATGGCGCACCGGTGTGGACGTCGGAGAAGTCGAAGTTCCTCACCATCGGCTGCTCGCTGCAGCCGGCCCGCAGCGCGCTCGTCATCCACGCGCTGGACGGTGTGGAACTGGCAAAAGAGGCGGAGTTCGAACTGCCCTGCGACAGCGAGAGCTGCTCGGCGCGCTGGGACCACCAGTCGTGGATCTCGGTCACCTGCACGCCGCGCGACGGCGGCGGCAAGAAGGGCAAGGAGTTCGTGCTGATGCGCTCCAACAACGGCACCTGGAACCGGTTCGGGCGGTGAGCCCATTGCCGGGAGCGCGCCACTCTGTGGCGCTCTTCCGACAAAGACTACGCCTTGTTCCAACCGTCGCGCGTCTGCGGCAGCTTCTTCTTCAGGAGCGCACCCGCCACGACGTTGCGCAGCACCTCGGCGGTGCCGCCGCCGATGGTGAACATGCGGACGTCGCGCGCCATGCGCTCCAGCGGCAATTCACGCGAGTAGCCGCGGGCGCCGAAGAACTGCAGCGCATCGTTGACGACCTGGATGGCGCTTTCCGAGGTGAAGACCTTGGCCTGCGCGGCCAGCAGCATGTCCGGGAAGCCGCCTTCGCCCGAGCGTGCGGCGTCGTAGACCAGCGCCTGCGCCGCGCGCAGCTTGATCGACATGTCGGCGAGCTTCCACTGCAGCCCCTGGAACTCGTTGATCGGCCGGCCGAACTGGTGGCGCTTCTCCGACCAGTCGAGCGCCAATTGGTAGGCGCCTTCCGCGATGCCCAGCGCCACAGTGGCGGCGCCCACGCGCTGGCTGTTGTAGGCGTTCATCAGGTCGGCGAAACCCTTCTTCAGGCCGCGCGGCGGGATCACCAGGGCCGAAGGCGGCAACTCCATGTCCTCGAAGTCGATCACCGCTTCGGGGATGCCGCGCAGGCCCATGGTCGGCTCGCGCTTGGTGATCTTCAGCCCGGCCGTCTCGTCGCGAATGGCCAGAAAGCCGCCGATGCCTTCCTCGTTGCCCTTCTCGTCGTAGACCTTGGCGAAGATCAGGTGCAGCCGCGAGACGCCGCCGCCGGTGATCCAGTGCTTGCGGCCGTTCACGACGTAGCGATTGCCCTTCTTGTCGGCGCGCGTGGTCATGCCGTTGGCGTCCGATCCGGCCTCGGGCTCGGTGATGCAGATGGCCGGCTTGTCGCCCGAGAGCACCATGTCGGCCGCGAGCTTCTTCTGCTCTTCCGAGCCGTAGGCCATCACCGCGCTGATCGCCCCCATGTTGGTCTCGACGGCAATCCGGCCGGTCACCGAGCAGGCCGCCGACAGCGCCTCGATGACCAGCACGGCGTCGAGCCAGTTCCTGCCCTGGCCACCATACTGCTGCGGGATGGTCATGCCCAGCAGCTTGGCGTCCTTCAGGAGCTCGACATTGTCCCAGGGATACTGCTCGGTGCGATCGACCTCGGCGGCGCGCCTGGCCACCGGGCCCGCCGCCAGCTCGCGGGTGCGCGCCTGTAACTTCAGTTGATCGGGCGACAGTCCGGACGCGTTCATGAATTCATCCTTTGACCTCGAGGGTCGATGCTGAAGACGACAGCGGCATCGCTGCGGCCGCGCACCGACACGATGCCGAGGTCTGCGAAGACGAACTGGTCGCCGCAGGCCTCGCGTGTGCTGTTGGAGACGAGAATGCTCGTGCCGTAGTCCTTGTTCAACTGCTCGAGCCGCGCCGCGAGGTTGACCGTGTCGCCCAGCAGAGTGAAGGTCAGACGCCGGCCGGCGCCGACCGAACCGCCGATCACGTGACCCGTGCTGATGCCGATGCGGGTGGCCAGGGCCACGCCCATGTCGCCGAAGGTGCGGCTGTTGACGGCGCGCTGGATGTCGATGGCGGCGCGTACCGCGGCGCAGGCATGGTCGTCGCAGGCGAGCGGCATGTTGAAGGAGGCAAACAGGCCATCACCGATGAAGGTGTTGACCACGCCGCCATGGGCGCGGATCGGTTCCAGCACCGTCTCGAGATATTCGTTCAGCGCCGCGACCAGGGCATCCGGCGACATGTACTCGGCGATCGTGGTGAAGCCTGCGATGTCGGTGAACAGGACGGTGGCTTCGCGCGTCTCGCCGGCCAGCACGCCTTCGCCCTCGTGCTGGAGGATCGTGGCGGCCACGCTCTCGTCGACATAGCGGCCGAAGGTCTCGCGGAAGCGCTCACGTTCGCGCAGGCCCTCGACCATGTTGTTGAATTGGCCGGTGAGCTCGCCGACCTCGTCGTTGGAGGTGACCGGCACGCTCTGGCTGAGGTCGCCGGCGGCGACACGGCTCATCGATCGCGACAGGCTGCGGATCGGCCGCAGCAGCGAACGCGTGATGAAGTAGGCCGAGATCGCCATCCCGACCAGTGCGATGGCGACCACCGTGGTGACCTCGATCTTCAGCCGGTCGCCCTCGTAGGAGAACAAGGCGACGGTGATGGCGGCCAGCGGTGCGATCGAGATCACGACCAGCGCCACGACGAGCTTGCGCGTGTAGGTGCCGTAGAACAGCTCGAGATTGCGGCCGTAGTGGCGGAAGATGAAGGTGCAGAGGCCGGCGAGATAATCGCTGATGACGAAGTATGTGTAGGTGAAGAAGAACACCGGGAAGACGACGCAGAGCGTGATCACCTGGGCCAGCGTGGGCCGCGGCACGCCGGTCACCGCGGCCTCGCTGAAGAAGTAGGTGTAGCCGAGGCGCAGCAGGGTCACCGCCAACGCCAGCACGGCGACGAGATTGGCGGTCCGGAGCGGCAGCTGGGTGAGGCGCTGTTGAGCGGCTTCGAAGGGTGCCTTGCCGTCGAGGAAGGCCTGGATCGGAGCGAACAGCCGGATCGACGCCAGGTAGTTGACGCCGAGATAGAGGATCAGGCTGAAGGCGAAGGAACGCGGCGCGAAGCTCCAGGCATTGGTGATCGCGATGAATATCGTGTTGAAGACGATGTCTACCAGCGTCACCGACACCGCCATGAGGAGATAGCGCCGGCGGACGGCGGCGATCTCGGCAGGCGTCGCGGGCTCGGTCACGTCGCCGGCCCGACCCGGTAGACCACGACGTCGTCCTCGTGGCCGCGCACGTCGACCGTGCCCAGCCGCTCGCAGCCGGCGGCGCTGGCGGCGCGCACCGTGCTTTCGGTCGCCAGGATGCGGGTGCCGAACTTCTTGTTGAGCTGCTCGACGCGCGCGGCGACGTTCACGGCATCGCCCAGCAGGGTATAGTTCAGCCGGTTGTCGGCGCCGATGGTGACACCGATCACGGTCCCGGTATTGAGGCCGATGCGCGTGCGCAGCGCCACATGGCCGGCGAACGGACCCTTGTCGAGCACCTGCTGGATCTCGATCGCCGCGGCGATCGCGGCCGCAGCATGGTTCTCGCAGCGAAGCGGGAGGTTGAAGCTCGTGAACAGGCCGTCGCCGATGAAGCTGTTGACGACGCCGCCATGGCGCTGGATCACCGGCACCACGGCGCCGAGATAGGCGTTCAGCACGGCTGCCACTTCGGCCGGCGCCAGGCGCTCGGAGAGGCCGGTGAAGCCCTCGATGTCGGTGAACATCAGGGTTGCCTCGGCGGTGGTGTCGGCGATGCGGCCGGCGCGATCGCGGTTGTCGAGGATGGCGGCGGCCACGCTCGTGCTGACGTACTTGCCGAACGTGTCGCGCAGGTACTGGCGCTCGGACAGACCCTCGACCATCTCGTTGAAGCGGCCGGCGGCGTGGCCCATCTCGTCGTCGGACGTCACCGGCAGGCGAACCTGGTAGTCGCCCTTGGCGACCTGCCGCATGCCGTGGTCGAGCCGGTCGACCGGGCGGCTGAGCGCGTGATTGATCCAGTAGACCATGAACAGCGTGCCGACGACCGTGGCGACCACGTCCATCGTCGCCTCGCGGACCAGGCGCTCGCCGCTGTAGCTCGCGATGTCCGCCGACAGCAGGATGACGCCGGAGAAGGCGACGAACAGCAGGGCGACCGCAACCTTGCGGCGGAACCGGCCGTGGAAGACGCCGAGGTTCACGTTGCGGGTCTGGAACAGATGCTCGCAAAGCTGGTCGAGATAGGCGCTGACGACGAAGAAAACCAGCAGGATGTTGAAACCCGTGCCGACCACCAACGATGCGACCAGATCGGGCCAGTTGGGATATTCCTGCATGGCGTCGAGGTCGATGCCCAACCGACGCGACAGCATCCTGACAGCCAGCGTCGGCACGTAGAAGATCGCCATGAGCAGGGCCGATCGGCGCGGCAGGTTGGTCAGCGCATTCTCGACGTCGGCGAAGGAGATCTCGCCGGCGATGAAGCGGCCGATCGGGCGGATCAGGAACCAGGCGCCGATGCCGACGCCGAGCAGCAGTGAAGCTGCCGAAATCGCCACGTTCACCGGTAGGAGATCCAGTTCCCGGTGCAGCAATCCGTAGACGATGAGCGTGATCACGTCGATCGCGAACGGCACGCTCATCGCCAGGTAGTAGCGGCCGATCACGGTCTGGGGTGCCACGCGCGGCGCCGCGTCGGTCGATGCGGTCATGCCCGCGGGTATAGAGCGGATCGAGGCGTTCGTCATTCGCCCCCCTCTCGCGGATGCCACGAAGGGGAGGCGCGGACGTCATGCGGCGGCGTAGGGGTCAGGCCGTCACTTCACGCGCGGTGATGCGGTACTTGAACTTGTCGGGATCGAGCGAATCGAGGAACCCGGCCTTGTTCTCGGCCTGCGGGTACATGAGGAAGGGGATGGCCGCTTCCTTCGAGCCTGGAAGCTTCACGTCGTGCGCCGTGTTGAAGGCGACCCAGTTGCCTTCCCACGAGCCGAACAGCGCCTTGCGCGCGGCCGCCACCTTGGGATCGGCCAGGACGAGGTTGCCCGGCGGCTCCTCGAGCACGACCTTGCGCACGTCGGCCGGATCGACCGGCGTCCAGCCGCTGCCCGGCAGCCAGACCTCGGCGCGGCAATGCTGCGCCTTGGTGACGTTCTCCGAGCCCGCGCCCAGCGCCTTGAAGCCGAACTGCGAAGGCACGACGCGGATGCCGTAGACATCGCGCGCGGGCAGGCCGACGGAGCGGGCGAGACCCACGAACAGTGCGTTGAGGTCGGCGCATTTGCCGTTGAGGTTGCCGGTCTTGATCATGGTGGTGATATCGCCGACGCCGCAGCCCAGGGTTTTGGGATTGCGGAAGGTGTTCTCGACCACCCATTCGTAGATGGCGCGCGCCTTGGCGACGTCGTCCTTCCTGCCCTTGACGATGTCCTCGGCGGTCTCCTTCACGACGCCGTCGGTCGGCAGCAGCTCGGTGGCCGCGAGGTTGAGCTTGCGTTCGGCGTCGCTGAGCGGTGCGGCGCTGCCCTGACCCGGCACCACCGAGCGGTCCTGCGCCTGGACCTGGGCGGTGATCTCGACCATGGGCGACTGCTGATCGGCGGCCCATTCGACGCGCAGCATCTCCGCGCCGTACTTCGGATCCTTCACGCGCTCGGCGACCTTGGCATTGCCGCTCCAGGTCACGTTCCCCGGACGCTGCCAGTCGGCCGCCTCGAAAGTCGGCAGCGGGATCCATGCCTTGGCGGCGCCGGCCGTCGGCTCGATGCGCGCGACGAGGGTGTAGGTGCGCCAGCCTTTCGGTGTGGGCGTATAGTTCGCCTGCGCCGAGGCAAGGCGCGGTGCGAGGCCAAGCGCTCCCGCGGCGACGCCGGCTTTCAGGATGTCACGACGATTCATTTTGGTCCCTTCCCAAGGCTCAAGGCTGCCGGGGAGGGCGGGCGTCCCGGCGACGGGACCATCCCAGCCATCCCGGACCGGTCCGCATCGCACGCGACAGCGGACTGTACCGGATGGCGGAGGATTGCAGGGCCGTGCGGCGGCCGTCAATGGCTCCCGGCTGACCGGGCCGGAGGCAAACGCCTTGCCTCTGCTTTCCCGAGCGCGTCCATCGCTTCAGTCATGACGAACGAGGCATCCGACAGGATGTCTGCGGTCCGGTTGACCTCTCTGCGAAGCTTGGTCTCCAGCATCCAGCGGTCCGGACCGTCCAGCGTGGCGAGCTTGCTCACGTCGTACAAGGCGGGAAGCATGGTTGTCTGCGCCGTCAGGCCATACGGATCGTGCTCGTAGGTGCCGCGCACCGTGCTGGCCAGCGGAATCAGCAGCCGGTTGAGGCGCTTCATCGCGAGATTGAGCACGTCGGCCGGCTTCTCGTCGAAGCTGCCACCGGCCGCCTCGGCGAAGCGCTCGCGCCAGCCGTCGGCGAAGGCATCGAAGGCGACGGCTTTCTCCTGCAGAGTGCGCGCGGCGGCGAGAGCCTCGTCGAGGCTGATCGAGCGGCCCGCCGGCGTCAATTCTTCCAGCCGCTTGACGAGTTGCGCGGCGCTCTCGGCAAAGCTGTAGGGCAGCACGATCGCCGTGCAGAGTTCCCAGAGATAGGCAGCATAGATACGAAGATGGTCGACCATGAAATCGAAGTCGACCTTGTCGATGGTGCATTCGAGGGTGTGATGCCACCAGCCCCAGTTGGCGCGCGCCGTATCCTTGAGCTCTTCCTCGGAGAACTGGCCCATGGCGAAGATCATCGGCACCCCCATGCCGAACAGCGAACAGTCGCCGTGCTTCTTCTTGCGTTCCCAGGAGTAGGTCCGGTTGCCCAGCAGGCGAGCCTCGATGGCCTGGTGGAAACGCTTCAGCTCGACGTTGGACGACGCACCCCAGCGCACCGTGCCCGTGCACGACGGCTGGTCGATCAGGATGTAGCCCACCGCGTGGTCGCGCAGGCGCCGCCAGTTCTGGTCGACGTACCAGGTCGACCCGACCATCGTGCCGGTCTCGTGGCCGGTCCAGAAGCCGGCGACGATGCCGCGCCGTAGCTTGTCTCGGTGCTGGTGGAAGACGCGCATGAGCTCGATGATGACGGCGTTGCCCGACGCATTGTCCGTCGATGCAGGGCCGGGCCATGAATCCTGGTGCCCCGCCAGCAGGACGAAATCCTCGCTGAGCTTGCCCGGAATGAAGCCTTCCGTGAGGTGCACCGGAGTCCAGCGATTGTCGACCTCGGCCGACAGCTCGACCTGCACGCGGCCCTTGGAGCACAGCTCCTTCAGCCGCAGGCCGGTTGCGCGGGCGGTGGCGATGCAGGGCAGGGTCGGCATCTCGGTGCGGAAGCTCTCGGGCGTGGGGTTGCCCCAGGCAGGCTTGACCGACCCGAACGGAACCGCGGTGTCGTCAGGTCGGCCCCAGTTCACCATGACGGCGGCGGCGGCGCCCAGTTCGGCGGCGATACGCTGCTTCTCGTGGCGTGCCGGCGCATAGCTGAGCTCGGTGAGGACGATCTTGCCGCGCACGTCCTTGCCTTCGTAGTCGGCGTAGGCGCCGTCGCCGACATAGACCAGCTCGCCCGCTAGGCCGGCGGCAGGTTCACTGTGGCCGAGCGTGTTGGCCTCGATCTCGATCGTGACGGGCGACGTCACCTTGAGGCGCGCCGGGCCGGGAAAACTGACGAGACCCGGGAACTCGTGCACCTGTGCCTCGATGCCTTCGGCGGCAAGCCTGTCGCGGCTGTACTCCGCCATCCTGCGCCCGTTCTCCGAGCCCGACAGGCGCGACGGAATGTGGTCGCTGATATGGACGGTCGTCTCCTTGACGTTGTCTACCGACAGCGCCTTCAGGATGGTTTGCTCGGACATCGGAGAACTCTTCTGCCTCTTGGCTTCTAGTGGGCGCCGACGGGCCTGCAGCGCAGGCATTCGGCAAAGCCGCCCGCGATGGTGACGGGGTGCGGCGTAATGCTCCTGCACTCCGCAATGGCTTGCGGGCAGCGCGGATGAAAGGAGCAGCCCGTTGGCGGCTCGAGCGGGTTGGGGAAGGCGATGCCGAGCGGCACGTCGGGCATGCCGGCCATCGGGTCCGGCGTCAGCACGGACGACAGCAGGGCGCGCGAGTAGGGGTGGCCCGGGTCGCCGAACAGGTTGTCGGTGTCACGCTCCTCGACAATGCGGCCGAGGTACATCACGGCGACCCGGGTCGCCAGGTGCTCGACGACGGCGAGGTTGTGGCTGATCAGGATGTAGGTCAGGCCGAGCTCGTCGCGCAGGTCGAGCAGCAGGTTCAGGATCTGCGACTGCACCGACACGTCGAGTGCCGAAGTCGGCTCGTCGGCGATGACCAGCTCCGGACGCAGGACCAGAGCGCGGGCGATCGCCACGCGCTGGCGTTGTCCGCCCGACAGCTGGCTGGGATAGGCCTCGGCGTGGCGCTTGGCGAGGCCGACGAGGTCCATCTGCTCCATCACGCGGCGGCGGCGTTCCGCGGCGTCGCCGATGCCGTGCACCACTAGCGGCAGGGCGATGATGCTGGCGATGGTCTTGCGCGGATTGAGCGAAGAATAGGGGTCCTGGAAGATCGGCTGGATGCGGCGGGCGCGGGCCAGCCGGTCCGCGGCCGCGAGCGGCTGGCCGTCGAACAGGATCTGGCCGCGGGTCGGTGCTAGCGAGCCCAGCAACATCTTGGCGAGCGTGCTCTTGCCACAGCCCGACTCGCCGACCAGGCCGAGGATCTCGCCCTTGCGCACGCCGAGCGTGATGCCATTGACGGCGTGCAGGGTGCGCTTGGGCTTCAGCATGCCGCCGCTGACGGAGAACGAGCGGTGCACATCCCGCGCTTCGAGGAGCATGGTCATTGCGCGACGGCCTTGCGGTCGGACGCAACCGCGTAGGCTGGCGGCAGGACACAGCGGTAGGAGCGTTCGGCCGCCAGCTGGCGCAACGCGATCGCCTGGCGGCAAGTTTGCGGCTGGCGGCTCGGGCAGCGATCGAAGAAGGCGCATCCCTCGAGGCGGCCGGCGAGGTTCGGCACCATGCCGGGAATGGTGCCCAGCCGCGAGCCGCGCTTCATGATGCCGGGCTGCGGGATGCAGTCGATCAGGCCTCGGGTGTAGGGATGCTGCGGATTGCCGAGCACGTCGATCACCGAACCGGTTTCGACGATCTCGCCGGCATACATCACGGCCACCCGGTCGGCGATCCGCGACACCACGCCGAGATCGTGGGTGATGAACAGCAGGCCCATCGAGAGCTCGCGCTTGAGCTCGGCGAGAAGGGCCAGTATCTGGGCTTGAATTGTGACGTCGAGCGCCGTCGTGGGCTCGTCGGCGATGATCAGCTCCGGGCCGCACATCAGGGCCATGGCGATCATCACGCGTTGACGCAATCCGCCGGAAAGCTGGTGCGGATACTGTACCAGGCGGCTGCCCGCCGCGGTGATGCCGACCCGTTCGAGCAGGTGCACGGCGCGGTCGCGGGCCTCTGCGCGGCGCACCGGGCGATGGCGCAGCATGGCTTCCTCGAGCTGGTTGCCGATCGAGTAGGCCGGATTGAGGCTCGTCATCGGCTCCTGGAAGATCATCGCCATGCGCTGGCCGCGGATGTCGGTCATGCGTGCCGCCGTGGCGCCGAGGATGTCTTCGCCGGCCAGGGTCATGCGGCTCGCCTGCCGCACCGCCCGCTTGGGCAGCAAGTCCATGATGGCCAGCGACGTGAGCGACTTGCCGCAGCCCGACTCGCCCACCACACACAGCGTCTCGCCGCGTGCGATCGATAGCGAGACGCCGCGCACGGCCCGCAGCGTTCCCGCAGGAACGGGCAAGTCGACGCGGAGGTCCTCGATCTCCAGGAGCGCGGTCATGAACGGTTTTCCGGCGCGGTGACGTCGCGGATGCCGTCACCCAGCAGGTTGACCGACATCACCAGCGCGAACAGGGCGAAGCCCGGGATGCAGATCACCCAGGGATCGAAGAACATGAAGGTCTTGCCCTCGGAGATCATGAGCCCCCACGACGGGGTCGGCGGCTGCACGCCGAGGCCGAGAAAGGACAGGGCGGCCTCCAGCAGGATGGCGTGGGCGATCTCCAGGGTCGCGATCACGATCAACGGATTGGCGACGTTGGGCAGGGTCTCGGTCAGGATGATGCGCGTGGTCGAGCAGCCGATCGCTTCGGCGGCGGCGACGTAGTCGAGGTTGCGGACCTGCTGCGTCGCTGCGCGCATGACCACCGCGAAGCGGTCCCACAGCAGCAGGCCGAGCACCAGGATGATGATCTCCAGGGAGCTGCCGACCAGCGACACCACGGCGAGCGCGATCAGGATCGCCGGCATCGCGAGGCGGGTCGTCACCAGGGTGGTCACCACCATGTCGACCCGTCCGCCGAAGTAGCCGGCCGCGATGCCGAGCGCCGTGCCGACCAGGCCCGACAGCAGCATCGCCGAGAAGCCGATCAGCAGCGACACGCGCGCGCCATATATGAGGCGGGACAGATAGTCTCGACCGAACGAGTCTGTGCCGAGCGGATGCGCCCAGGTGCCGCCCTCGTCCCAGATCGGCTTCAGCATGCGCTGCCCGAGATCCTGGAAATAGGGGTCGTGCGGCGCGAGCAGGGGGGCGGTCAGGGCGACGAAGACGATGAACAGCAGCGTGCCGCCGCCGAACGTGATGCCGCGGTGGGACAAGGCCCGGCGGCGGAGCAGCGCGGCGGGTGAAGGCGATACGGGCTCCGTCGTCGCGCCGGCCGGCGAGCGCTCGATGCCATCGCTGGGGGACATCAGGACACCCGGATGCGGGGATCGAGCCAGGCGTTCAGCACGTCGGCCGCGAAGGTGAGCAGGACATAGACGCCGGCGATCATCAGGATGATGGCCTGGATGGTGTCGAAGTCGGCTCGCTGGATGGACTGGTAGGCCAGCCGTCCCAGCCCGTTGAGGGAGAAGATCGATTCGATCACGACCGAACCGCCCAGCATGAAGCCGAGCTGCACGGCGGCCACGGCGACGACGGAGACGATGGCGTTGCGCAGCGCGTGCTTGAAGAGCACGACCGGTGCGCGCAAGCCCTTGGCGCGGGCGGTCCGGATGTAGTCCGAACCCAGCACGTCGAGCATGCCGCCGCGGGTCAGCCGCATCAACGCCGGCATTGCGTAGTAGCCCAGCACGATCGACGGCAGGACGAAGTGCAGCCAGCTCTCGCTGCCGCTGATCGGCAGGATCTGCAAATGGACGCCGAATACCAGGATCAGCAGCAGGGCGAAGAAGAAGCTCGGCATGGCTTGGCCGACCACCGCCGTGCCCAGCGCGAAGCGATCGAGGAAGGTGTTGGGGCGCAGGGCGGCCACGACGCCCAGAGGGATCGACACCACCAGCGCCAGGCAGATCGACGACAGCGCCAGCGCCACCGTGACCGGAGCCCGGTCGGCGATCAGCTCGATCACTGGGCTCTTGAGGTAGATCGACATGCCGAAGTCGCCCGCCAGCGCCCGGGTCAGCCAGGTCCAGTACTGCGCCAGCAATGGCTGATCGAAGCCGTACATGCGGCTTATGTTCTCGATGTCGGCAGCCGTGGCGCCTTCGCCAGCGAGCGCCTGGGCGGGATCGGCGGCCAGCCGCAGCAGGAGGAAGGTCACCGCCGATGCCAGGAAGGCCACGACGATCGCGAGCCCGAGACGCTTCAGGATGAAAGGGATCACGGGCGGCTCTGAGGCACCGCGAGGGGTATTACGGATCGTGCTTGCAAATGGGGCTCCTGGCCCGATGGTCGCGGTCCTGCTGAAAACTGTCAACAGTTTCTGTTGACAGTTTTCACTTTCCGCGCGTCAATTGGGGGGTGAGCAAACAAGAACCGCCCTTGCCTGCCGCGTCTGCCGCCGCCGCGATCGCCCAGCGACGCGCCGAATCCCTCGGCACCATCGTCGAGAAGGAGCTTGAGCGGATGATCCTGAGTGGCGAGATCAAGATCGGCGACCGGGTGAGGGAGCAGCTCATCGCCGCGCAGCTGGGCGTCAGCCGGGGCCCGGTGCGCGAGGCCACCAGCGCGCTCGAGCGCAGCGGCCTTCTGACAAGCATCGCCAACCGCGGCGTGTTCGTGCGCGTGGTGTCGACCGAAGAGCTGCTCGAGCTCTACGACATGCGCGCGCTGCTGACGGGCTTTGCCTGCGCGCTTATCGCCAGCACGGGTAGCGATGCGCACAAGGCCCGTCTCGAGGACCTGGTCAAGACCATGGGTGAGGCTCTGGAGAGTGGCGACGGCCCCCGCTACTACCAGACCAACCTCGATTTTCATGCCGCGCTGATGGAGCTGTCCGAGCATCGGAAGGCGGCGCAGATCTACGACACGCTGCTGAAGGAAGCCCATCTGTCGCGGCGCGACGTGCTGTCGGCGCCCTCGATGATGGACCAGTCCAACGCCGAGCACGAGGCCATCGTGCAGGCCATCAGGGTCGGCGACGCCGCCCGGGCGCGCGAACTGGGCGAACGCCACGTCCTGAACGGCAAGCGGCGCCTGCTGGCCTCGCTCGACAAGGCCAAGACCAACGCGGAATCCGGCCACGAGGATTCGTCGCGACGCATTCCATGCCAGAGGGTTACATGACCGAGATTTTGCGCGAACTCGTGACCGATCGCTCCGCCTGGAAGGTGGCGGACATGGAGCGCGATCGCTCCTGGGTCCGTATGCTGTCAGCCGAAGCCCGTGCGGAGCTGGAGGCGGCGCTGGCCGCCGTTGCCCGCAAGGGCCTGCGGGCGGGCGAGTTCGACAGCGCCGACTTCGCGCTCCGGACCCTGCGAGCCGAGCTCGACGCGGCACTGGCCGAGGTGCGAGACGGACGCGGCGCCGTGCTGGTCCGCGGCTTCCCGGTGCAGAAGTACGATGACGTCACGCTCAGCAGCCTGCTGTGGGGTGTCGGCATCCATCTCGGCAAGCCGATGCCGCAGCGTGCCAGCCTCAATCTCGGCGGCGTCCGCGACAACCTCATCGCACATATCACCGACCAGGGCCTTGACTACAATGCGCCCAACGTGAACGGCTCCGCCACGTCGGCCGAGCAGCAGCCGCACACCGATCCCGCCGACGTCGTGGCGCTGCTGTGCGTGCGCAAGGCCAAGGCCGGCGGTATCAGCCGCCTGGTCAGCGCGACCACGATCCACAACGACATCCTGGCGACGCGGCCGGACCTGCTCGCGCCCCTCTACGAGGGCTATCTCTACGATCTGCGCGGCGATGCCGCCAATTCGCCCGACCAGCAGGTAACCGACGGCCGCATTCCCGTCTTCACCTACCACGGCGACAAGTTGAGCTGCGTCTTCAACGCCAAGATGATCGAGACGGCGCAGAAGAAGCTCGGCACCGCGCTGCCGTCGCGCGAGAGCGAGGCCTACCAGGCCTTCCTCGACCGCGCGCTCGATCCGGTCAACCGGCTCGACATGGATCTCGAACCCGGCGACCTGCAGATCGTCAGCAACTACACCATGCTCCATGCCCGCACCGGATGGGCGGAAGAGCGTGATCCGGCCAGGCGGCGGCTGATGCTGCGCCTGTGGCTCAGGGTCGAGAACTTCCGCGATATCGCGCCGGGCGTGGCCAGCGGCTATGTCCGCGGCTCGACCGTCGACGTCGTCCGCCCTGCCGCCTACTGACGGCCGCGATCTCATGTCCACGAGTGCGCAGGCGAGCGGCCGCGTCATCGTCACGGGCGGCAGCAGCGGCATCGGCGAGGGCATCGTCCGCCGCCTGCACGACGATGGCTATGACGTCATCAATCTCGACATCGCGGCGCCTAAGGCCGATGCCGTCGGCGCCTTTCTGCAGGTCGATCTCGGTGACGCCGAGGCGACCCGCGCCGCCCTAGCGGTGGTCTGCGCCGAAGGGCCGGTCACGCGGCTCGTCAACAATGTCGGCATTGTGTGGGCCGCACCGGTCGAGGAGATCAGCCTCGAGAACCTGCAGCGCACGCTGGCGATCAACCTGCGCAGCGCCTTCCTCTGTTTCCAAGCAATCCTCCCGGCGATGAAAAACGCAGGCTTCGGCCGCGTCGTCAACATCTCCAGCCGCACCTTGATGGGCAAGGAGTTCCGCACGACCTACGGCATGAGCAAGGGCGGCCTGCTCGCGGCCACCCGCACCTGGGCCATGGAGTTCGCGCAGTCCGGTATTACCGTCAACGCCATCGGGCCCGGCCCCATCAACACAGAATTGTTCCGCAAGGGCAATCCGCCGGGCGATCCGCGCACCGATGCGATCCTGCGGTCCGTCCCGATGCGGCGCTTCGGCGAGCCGGCCGAGGTGGCGCACGGCGTGGCGTCGCTGCTCGACTACCGCGCCGGCTTCATCACCGGCCAGATCCTCTACGTATGCGGCGGCCAGGCCGTCGGCGTGCAGGCCGCATGATCGATATCGCTCGGGGAGCCATCACGCCGTGAAGCAGGAAGTCACTCTCGTCACCGGCGCCAGTCACGGCATCGGTCTCGCGATCGCGCGGCGTCAGGCTGCTGAAGGCCAGACCGTGATCAATCTCGATCGCCGGCCGCCGGCCGCCGGCGAGGGTTGCGGCATCTTCCATCAGGTGGACCTCGACGATGCCGAGGCCACGGCGCGCGCGGCGGCAGAAATCTGCGAGCGCTACGCCGTCAGCCGGCTGGTCAACAACGCCGAGCACTCGGAATTCGCCTCGCTGGAGGACACGACGCTCGAAGCGTTCGAGCGCACGATTTCCGGCAACCTGCGTTGCCCGATGCAATGCTTACAGGCCGTCCTGCCGGGCATGAAGGCGGCGGGCTTCGGCCGCATCGTCAACATGAGCAGCCGTGATGCGCTGGGCGACGAGCGTCGCGATGCCTACAGCGCCTCCAAGGGCGCCATCAACACCATCACCCGGACATGGGCGCTGGAGGTGGCGACGCGTGGCATCACCGTGAACGCCGTCGCGCCGGGCCTGATCGACGACGGCGACGACGCCGCATCGCGGCGGGACGATGCGGCGTCGCGGCGTCTCTGGAATTCCATCGCGATGGGACGACCGGGGCGGCCCGAGGAAGTGGCGGATGCCGTCGCATTTCTGCTCGATTCGCGGTCGAGTTACGTCACCGGGCAGCTTCTGTATGTCTGCGGCGGCCTGTCGATCGGTGGCCTCGTGGCGCCGTGAGTAGTTCGGGGAGTGGGTAAATCAGGTGAGTGGGAGCCTTTGCGAATGAGAGTGCGTAGTTTTTTTCTGACTGGTGCGGCGCTGTGTACATTTTCCGCGCCGGCAATGGCGGGCAAGCAGAACGATACGCTAAACTGGGCGATCAGCCAGGAAGCGCCGAGCATCGATCCCTACTATTCGCAGACGCGGGAATCGGTGGTCATGTACCGCAACGTCTGCGACAACCTCCTGTATCGCGATCCCAAGACCGGCGCATATCAGCCCGGTCTGTCGACCGGCCGTCGCTGGGTCGACGACCTCACGCTGGAATTCGACCTGCGCAAGGGCGTCGTCTTCCATGACGGCCGCAAGATGACGTCGGCCGACGTCGTCTACACCTTCAATCACATCGCCAATCCCGACAACGCGGTCATCGCGCAGTCGAACGTCAAGTGGATCAAGAGCGCCGAGGCGGTCGGCGACGACAAGGTCCGTATCCATCTGAAGGAGCCGTTCCCGGCGGCGCTGGAATATCTCGCCGGCCCGCTGCCGATCCTGCCCAAGGGGCACTACGACAACGCGCCGCCGTTCCGCGCCGGCGGCCAGGGCAAGGCGCCGAAGGATTTCGGGGCGGTCAAGACGATCTGCACCGGACCCTACAAGGTGAAGTCGATCAATCCGGGTGAGGGCGTCACCCTCGTCAAGAACACCGAGTATTTTGACGGGCCGCGTCCCAAGCCGACCATCGGCACGGTGCAGATCAAGACGATCCCCGATCTCGATTCGCAGCTCGCTCTGCTCATGACGGGCCAGCTCGACCTGATCTGGGATGTGGCGCCGGACAAGGCCAAGCAGCTCGAATCGCGCCGTGGGGTGGCCGTCAAGCAAGTGTCGATCAGCCGCCTGAACTACCTACAGCTCGACGCAGCCGGTCGCGGTGGCAAGACGCCGATGCAGGACCTGCGCGTGCGCCAGGCGATGAACTACGCCATCAACAAGCAAGCGATCGCCAAGGGCTTGGTCGGCGAGGTGTCGGAGATCATCGATGCCGCCTGCTATCCGACCCAGTTCGGCTGCACCCAGGACGTGGCGAAATATCCGTACGACCTGGAGAAGGCCAAGAAGCTCCTGGCCGAGGCCGGCTATGCCAACGGCTTCGAGGTCGATCTCTACTCCTACCGCCAGCGTGAATATGCCGAGGCGGTGATCGGCGACCTGGCCAAGGTCGGCATCAAGGCCCGCCTCCGCATGATGCAGTACGAGGCGCTGCGGCCGAAGTGGCGCAACGGCGAGGCGCAGCTCATCCAGGGCAGCTGGGCGTCCTACGGCATGAACGACGTCTCGGCCTCGGCCAGCTACTTCTTTCGCGGCAGTCCCGACGATCTCGCCCAGGACAAGCAGGTCATCGAGTGGCTGACAATCGCCGATACCAACACCAATCCCGAGGTGCGCAAGGAGAACTACCGCAAGGCGCTGACGCGGATCGCCGAGCAGGCCTACTGGGTGCCGCTCTTCACCTCGGCCAAGTATTACGCGATGTCTGGCCAGCTCGACTTCACGCCGTACGCCGACGACCTGCCGGAATTCTCCGCCAGCCGCTGGAAGTGATTGTCCCGACAGCGGGCGGCGCCGGATGGTCGGCGCCGCCCGCCCTGCGCACCTGAAACGGATCCCCATGACGACCCGCCCCACTGGCCCCTATTTCGATCGCACACCGCTGTTGGCGCCGCCGCTCTCCCCGGCGCTGCCGCGCCCCTACATCTTCGACGGCTCGCCGCGATCGCTGCGCGCCAAGGTCGTCTCCTTCATCGCCAAGCGCTACGTCGACATGATGTACGTGACCGGGTTGCCGCGAGTGGTCGCCGACGGCCGGTTCCGACTGCGCGCCATCGGCCAGTCCGGCGACCTGACCACCGAACCCGATATCACGCCGCGACAGGCGGAGCTCGAAGCGGCGTGGCGGGCCGGGGCCATCACGGTCGTCCACGATGATGCCGACCGCCGCATCCGCGTCGCCTGGACCGACAAGTCCTACGGTCCGCCGGTCGAGGCCACGGCGGTGGCCAGGCCCGGCTACGGCGGCATCGTGCTGGGCGATCGCGATCAGCCGGCTTTCGATCCTGTCGCGATCTCGCGTCCGCAGGCCGCTGCTTCTCCCTGGAAGGACGGCGCCGCCTCGGGCAGCGCCGAACTCGGCCGGGCAACCGACAGTTTCCTCGCCGGCTCGCCCGGCGTGTACGGCGTGCTGGTAGCGACATCCGACAGGATCCTGGTCGAGCGCTACGGCGAGCATGGGGCACCCGACCGCGTGACGCCGAGTTGGTCGATGACCAAGGCCATCACGGCGACGCTGATCGGGCGCCTCATCCACGAAGGCTGGCTGGGTTCGGTCTACGATCCGGCGCCGGCGCCGCTTTGGAGCGACCCGCGCGGCATCCATCGCCTGGTGACCCTCGACAGCCTGTTGCGTATGCGCTCTGGTCTCGGCTTCCAGGCGATCGACGATCATGGCCAGCCGGCGGTCTACTTCGAGAACAATTTCGTCTACTACAACGCCGAGGATGCGTTCGATACGGCGCAGCGCGCGATCGTCGCGACTCTGCCGGGTGCCACCTATCGATACATCAATACGGGCGTGAACGTGCTGGGCGCCATCATCCGCGACCAGATCGAGAAGCGGCGTTTGCCCTACCACGCCACGGTCTACGGGCTGCTCGCCGATCGCATAGGCATGAGGAGCTACGAGCACTCGGCCGACCATGCCGGCAACTTCATCGCCTCCGGTTCGGGAGCGGCCACACTGCGCGACTATGCGAGGTTCGGCGTTCTCTATCTGCAGGACGGCGTCTGGGGCGGCGAGCGTCTGCTGCCCGAGGGATGGGTGGCGTACGCCACGACGCCCAGCCATACCGGATCGGAGTACGCGGCCTGCTTCCGCAGCAATGCCGGCCTGATGTTTCCGAGCCTGCCGCGCGACGCGGTGTGGGCCTCTGGCGCCTCGGATCAGCGCATCATCCTCCTGCCCAAGCATGGGCTGGTCATCGTCGTCACCAACGAGACCGATCATGCGATCGACCTGCCGGCGCTGGACCGCCTGGGCGCCGCGGCCATCAAGGCAGTCGCCTGAGGGTTACAGGCCGAGGTACGCCTGCCGCACCCTGTCGTCGTTCAGGAGCTCGTTGCCCGTGCCGGAAAGCTCGATCCGGCCGTTCTCCAGCACGTAACCGCGATGGGCGATCTTCAGCGAAGCCATGACGTTCTGCTCGACCAGCAGGATGGTCAGGCCTTCCTCGTTGAGCCGTCGCACGATGCGGAAGACCTCCTGCACGATGGTAGGGGCGAGTCCGAGCGACGGCTCGTCGAACATGATCAAGCGCGGCTGGCCCATGAGGCAGCGGCCGATCGCCAGCATCTGCTGCTCGCCGCCCGACAGCGTGCCGGCCGCCTGGCGCCGCCGCTCGGAGAGGCGCGGAAAGAGGGCGAACACACGCTCCAGCGTCTGCTTCTCCAGCGCCCGTGCACGCTTGGGCGTGGCACCCATCTCCAGGTTCTCCAGCACCGAGAAATTGGGAAAGACCTGGCGGCCTTCGGCGACGTGGCCGATGCCGGCCTCGCAGACGCGGAATGACGGCCAGCCCGCGATGTCGACGCCGTCGAAGCGGATACGCCCCTGCACCGGCTTCTCGATGCCGTGGACGGTGCGGATCAGCGAGCTCTTGCCCGCGCCGTTGGCGCCGACGATGGCCACGATCTCGCCGGTGGCGATTTGCAGCGATACGCCGTCGAGCGCCCGGGCGTCGCCGTAGAAGAGGTCGACCCCGGCGACTTCGAGGAGCGCGCTCACAGATCCTCCTGTTCGCCGAGATAGACGTCGAGCACGGCCTGGTGGCGGGTGATCTGCTTCGGCGTGCCCTCGGCGATCTTCTCGCCGTAGCTCACCACCACGACCTCGGCGGCGAGCGCCATCACCGCGCGCATGACATGCTCGATCAGGAGAATGGTGAGCCCGTTGCGCTGATTGAGCTCGCGCAGGAAGCCCACCATGACATCGACCTCGGTGGGCCGCAGGCCCGCCATCACCTCGTCGAGCAGCAGCAGCTTGGGCTCGGTGGCGAGCGCGCGCGCGACTTCCAGGCGCTTGCGGTCGGGCAGGGTGAGGCTCTCCGCAAGCTGATGACGCCGATCGTAGAGCCCGAGGCGCGACAGGATCGCGGCCGCGGCCTCCTGCGCTTCGGCGAGACGGGGCTTGCGGTGCAGGGCGCCCACGGTGACGTTCTCCAGCACGCTCAGCCCCTTGAACGGCTTGACGAGCTGGAAGGTGCGGCCGACGCCGGCGTCACAGATGAGATCGGGCCTGAGCCCCGAGATGGCCCTGCTGTCGAGGCGCACGACGCCTCCGTCCGGCGCGTAGACGCCGGCGATCATGTTGAAGATCGTGGTCTTGCCCGCGCCGTTGGGGCCGATCAGGGCATGGATGGCGCCGGCCGGCACAGTGAAGCTGACATCGTGCACCGCGCGCAGGCCGCGGAAGTGCTTGGTCACGCCCTCGAGGTCGAGACGGGCGCCGCTCATGATGAGCCTCTCACGATTGCCCTCTCATGATCGGCGTTCTTCGAGGCCGAGCTTGCTGGCCAGCCACGGCCAGACGCCGGCCGGCCGGTACACCACGATCACCAGCAGCGCCATGCCATAGAAGATCTGCTTGATGCCGGGAATGTGCAGCAGGTCGCCGAGGTCGGTGAACGCCTCGCCGAGGCCGGTCAGAAGCACGGCGCCGACGATCGGGCCGAACAGCGTCCCCAGGCCGCCGATGATGGGCGCCAGCGTGATCTCGATCGAGCGGCCCATGGCGAAGGCCGTCTCGGGGAAGAGGTTGTTGTAATAGAAGGCGTTCCACACGCCGGCCAGCGCGGTCAGCGCCGCCGAGATCACGATGGCGATCATCTTGCAGCGCAGGACGGGGACGCCGACTGCCTGTGCCGCTTCGGCATCTTCGCGAATGGCGAGCCAGTATTGGCCGAGACGGCTCTGCAGCAGGATGCGGCAGAGGACGAAGGCGCCGGCTGCGAGGGCCAGGATGGCGTAATAGAAGAGCACCGGCCCGCCGCGCAGGTTCAGGATGTCGGTCGCCGGTTCGACCTTGAGGAAGAGACCGCCCGATCCGCCGGCCCATTCCCAGTGATCGAAGGCCACGCGGGTGAACTCGCTGAAGGCGATGGTCAGGAGGGCGAAGTAGACCCCCGCAAGCGAGAAGCGGAAGCCGAGGTAGCCCACGATCGCTCCGGCCACGCCCGCGACGGCAACGGCGGCAAAGAGCCCGGCCCATGGCCCGATGCCGTAATGGAAGTAGAGGCCTGCCGCGATGTAGCCGCCCAGGCCGGCATAGAGCGCGTGGCCGAGCGAAAGCTGGCCCGCGAAGCCCATCAGGATGTTCCATGCCTGGCCGACATAGGCGAAGTAGAGCGTCAGGATCAGGACGGAGAGCCAATACTTGCCGAGCAGCGCGGGTGCGGCGAGCAACAGCAGCGCGAGAGCGCCGAGGCTCCACAGGACTCGCGGCGGCGCGTTGCCGGCTAGACGACCGATGAAGCTCACTGCGGGCCCTTGCCCAGAAGACCCTGAGGACGCAGCAGCAGGACCAGGATGAGGAGTCCGAAGCTGAACATGCTCTTGAGCGACGGCTGCAGCAGCAGGCCGGCCACCGCCTCACTGACGCCGATCAGCAGGCCGCCCAAAAGGGCGCCGGTCATGCTGCCCAGCCCACCCACGATCACGATGACGAAGGCGAGCAGGGTGTATTCGACGGCGAGGAAGGGCGAGACCGGGATGATGGTGATCATCAGCGCGCCCGCCGCGCCGACGCAGGCTGCGCCAATGCCGAAGGTCACGGCATAGAGGCGGCGCACGTCGAGGCCGACCACCAGGGCGGCAAGGTTGTTGTCGGCGGCGGCGCGGATCGACTTGCCGGTGCGCGTGCGGGTGAAGAAGAGCCATAGCAGCAGGGCGATGGCGACGGCGGCGAGGGCGGCGTGCAGGCGTACGGCGTCGAACACCAGCGGACCGAGCTCGTAGGAATCGAACTGCGATTCCATCTGGACGCCGCGCGAATCGGGGCCGGCGACGGCGAGCGACGCATTGACCAGCAGGATGGCGACGGCCAGCAACAGCAGGAACTGCTGATGCTCGGGCCGGCCGATGAAGGGCGAGATCAGGCCGCGCTGCAGGGCGTAGCCCGCGGCGAAGAACATCGCTGCGATCACCGGCAGGCCGAGCATGGGCGGGACCTGGAGGTATTCGAAGCCCATCCAGGCGAGGTACATGCCGACCACCATCATCTCGCCGTGCGCGAAATTGACGATGCGCATGACGCCGAAGATCACCGACAGGCCGAGCGCCATGAGCCCGTAGACCATGCCGGTCAACAGGCCCTTGGTGATGGCCTGGGCGAGCGAGAGGAGGAAGTCGGAGGTCATCGGATGACATCGTCCTGAGCGCAGCGAAGGAGCACATCGCCGCTCGCAATCGGCATGAGATCCTTCGCTGCGCTCAGGATGACGGTTAGGTCCGCCGCTTGTCGTTCCAGCCCGGCATCGGGAAGACCAGCGGGGCGGCGGCCGACTCCACCGGCAGCACGACGGTCGGCTTGCGCTTGAGGTTCTCGACGGCGGCGGCCTTGATGTTGACGTTCTGGCCCTTGGCGTCGAACTGGATCGGGCCGCCGACCATGACGTGCTGCTCGATCCTGGTCTTGCGCAGAGCATCCATCAGCGCATCGGCCTTGGTCGACTTGGCGCTGAGCCAGGCCTGGGCCGCCACCAGCAGGCCCTCGAAGGTGAAGCCGCCGTTGAGGTCGAGCTGGTCGTTGGGGAATTTGGCGAGGTGCCGCTTCTCCAGCGCCTGGGTCATCGTCGACTTCGGGTCGAGCCACGGCACGTTGGAGATCATGAAGTCGCCGTACTTGCCCATGGTCTTGAGGAAGTCCTGCTCGTAGAGGCCGGGCGCGCCGGGGTTCATCACGGCCATCGGCTCCCAGCGTTGCTTCACCATCTCCTGCACGAGCAGCTTGGCATCGTTGAGGCGGCTGACCGGCATCAGCATCTCGGCCTTGGTCGCCTTGGCCTTGCCGACCTCGACCGAGAGGTCCTTGGCGGAAGGATCGTAGGTGATGTAGTCGACGATCTCGTAAGGCATGTCGAGCTTGGGGAACAGCGCCTTGATGCCGTTCACCATCGAGGTACCGAACGTGTCGTTGACGCTCATCATCACGGCGGTCTTGGGCGTCTTTCCCGAGATCTTGAAGATTTCCTTGTGCAGCGCCAGGGCGCCGGTGATCAGCATCGGCGCCGTCGGAAAGTTGCGCACCACGAACTTGTAGCCCTGCTCGGTGATCTGCGGCGCCGCCGCGATGTTGACGATCAGCGGAATGCCGCGCTGCTCGGCGACCTGGGCGATGGCGATGGTCTGGCCCGAATCGAAGGCGCCGACCAGCATGTGGCAGCCGGCATCGATCGCCTTTTCGGCCTGGGTGCGGGCGACGTCGGGCTTGGTTTCCGTGTCGTAGTTCACGATGTCGAGCTTCACCGGCAGCTTGACGTCGGAGAACACCTCGTTGGCGACGTCGGCGCCGCGCCGGCAGGCCTGGCCGATCTGGGCCTGGATGCCCGACGTCGGCAACAGCAGGCCGACCTTCAGGTCGGCAGCCGGCTGGGCGGCGGCATGGCGCAGCGGCAGCGGCGCGCCGAGCAGCGTGGCGCCGGCCAGTGCGGTCTTGCCGAGACGGCGGCGGGTGAACGAGTTGCGGGCGGTCATCGGGGGCTCCCTGCTTTTTCCAGCGGGACTATAGAGACGGCGGGCAGGCCATGCTAGGTGCCGGGCATGATGCTCACGCTCGATGCGCTCAATCGGATGGGCCCGCAGGATTTTGCATCCGCCGTCGGCGACACTTTTGAACTGGCGCCCTGGGTGGCGGAAAGCGTGGCGACGAGACGTCCTTTCTCTACGGTAACCAAACTGCACGAGGCCATGATCGGCGTGGTGCGGGGGGCGCCTCGGGAGCGGCAGGCCGAATTCCTGCGCGGTCATCCCGATCTTGCCGGCAAAGCCGCCCGTGCCGGTGCCATGACGGAAGATTCCGAAAGCGAGCAGGCGAGCGTCGGCCTGGACAGCTTGAGCGAGGAGGAGTTCGCACGCTTCCATCGGCTGAACGACGCCTACAAGGCGAAGTTCGGCTTTCCCTTCATCGTCTGCGTGCGCCGGCATACGCGCGATTCCATCCTGGCGCAGTTCGAGCGCCGGCTGGGGCACGATCAGGCGACGGAGTTCGCCGCGGCGCTGCAGGAAGTGTTCTTCATCACGCGATTAAGGATCGCAGGCAAGGTGACGGGCGAGGGCATGCCTCGGGTCAACGGCCGGCTCAGCACCCATATGCTCGATACCCATGCCGGTCGTCCGGCCGTCGGCGTCGCGGTCGAGCTCCACGAGTTCGCCGGCGACAAAGCCCACTATATACAGTCGGCTATAACTAATGCGGACGGGCGCACCGACCAGCCGTTGATCGGCGGCCGACCGCTGCCGATCGGACGTTACGAACTGCGCTTCGCCGTCGGCGACCACTTTCGCAGCAGGGGCATTGCGAGCGGCGATCCGCCCTTTCTCGATGTCGTGCCTTTGCGATTTTCCATCGCCGAGCCGGAGGGTCATTATCACGTCCCGCTGCTCTGCACGCCCTGGAGCTACTCGACCTATCGAGGAAGTTAAGGAGGAGTGAATGACTTATAGCGATGTCTCCCTGATGATCGACGGTGCCTGGACCAAGGGCGCCAACGGCCGGACCATTCCGGTGATCAATCCCGCGACCGAGGAAGTGATCGGCACCGTGGCGCATGCCGAGAAGAGCGATCTCGATCGCGCGCTCGCCGCCGCCGACAAGGGCTTCAAGCAGTGGCGCAAGGTCTCGGCCTACGAGCGCTACAAGATCATGCGCAAGGCGGCCGACCTGATGCGCCAGCGCCTCGACGAGATCGCCACCATGATGACCATGGAGCAAGGCAAGCCCCTGTTCGAGGCCAAGATCGAGACCAATCTCGCCGCCGACATCATCGACTGGATGGCCGAGGAAGGCCGCCGCACCTACGGCCGCATCGTGCCGGCGCGCGCCGAGAACGTGTACCAGCTCGTCATGAAGGAGCCTGTCGGCCCGGTCGCGGCCTTTACTCCGTGGAACTTCCCGATCAATCAGGTTGTGCGCAAAGCCTCGGCCGCGCTTGCCACCGGCTGCTCGATCATCATCAAGGGACCGGAGGACACGCCGGGCTCGTGCGCGCAGCTCATCAAGGCGTTCGTCGATGCGGGCGTCCCGGCGGGCGTCATCCAGCTCGTCTACGGCGTGCCGTCGGAGATCAGCGAATACCTGATCCCGCATCCGGTCATCAAGAAGGTGACCTTCACCGGCTCGACGCCGGTCGGAAAGCAGCTCGCCGCGCTCGCCGGCGCGCACATGAAGCGCGTCACCATGGAGCTGGGCGGCCATGCGCCGGCCGTGGTGTTCGAGGACGCCGACCTCGAGCAGGCGGTGAATGTCCTTGGCGCCAACAAGTTCCGCAATGCCGGCCAGGTCTGCGTCGCGCCGACCCGCTTCCTGGTGCACGAGAAGGTCTACCCGGAGTTCGTCGAGCGCTTCACGGCCTACGCCAAGAACATGAAGGTAGGCAACGGGCTCGAGGCCGACACCAAGATGGGTCCGCTGGTGGCCGAGCGCCGCCTGCACGCCATGGACAGCTTCGTCAGCGATGCCATCGCCAAGGGCGCCAAGATCCAGACCGGCGGCCAGCGCAAGGGCAACAAGGGCTACTTCTACGAGCCCACCGTCATGACCGACGTGCCGCTCAACGCCAAGATCATGAACGACGAGCCGTTCGGCCCGCTGGCGCCGATCACGCCGTTCACGGACTTCGACGGCCTGGTGAAGGAGGCCAACCGCTTGCCGTGGGGCCTGGCGGCCTACGCCTACACCAAGAACACCAAGACCGCGGCGGCGATCGGTGCCGCGTTCGAGAGCGGCATGGTGTCGATCAACCACCACGGCCTCGCGCTGCCCGAAGTGCCGTTCGGCGGCGTCAAGGATTCGGGCTACGGCTCGGAAGGCGGTCTCGAGGCGCTCGAGGCCTACCTCAACACCAAGTTCGTGAGCCAGCTCGGCATGTAGAACGGCCGGACGACGAGCCATCGCATCGCGGGCCTCCTGCATGGGTGGCCCGCTTTTAGTCGGCTGAATTCGCGAACCGGAACGGCGAGGCGGTGCACGCTCGCTTTCGCTTGCCGCACCGACCTATACGAAGCCGTTTCGTTGGAGGTGGTGTGGTGAAGCGTAGACAAGCGTTGGCATTGATGGGCAGCGTGCCGGCCGTGATCGCGACGGCCGGGCAGGGACGGGCGCAGGCAACCTATCCCGACAAGGTGGTGAAGATCCTGGTGCCGTTCGGTCCGGGCGGATCGACCGACATCATCTCGCGCCTGGTCGGCAAGCAGCTCGAGAGCGTGACCGGCAAGCCGTTCGTGGTCGAGAACAAGCCCGGCGCCACCGGCATGATCGGCACCACGCAGGTCAAGAACGCTCCGGCGGACGGCTATACCCTGCTGCTGGGATCGACCAGCACGCTCGCCGCCAATCCCAGCCTCTACAAGTCGATGACCTACGATCCGACGGACTTCACGACCGTCGCGGTCAACGGCTCGACCGGCAACTTCATGCTGGTGAACAAGGACGCGCCCTACAAGACGGTGAAGGAGTTCGTGGCCTATGCCAAGGCGCAGCCCAAGCCGCTGTTCTCGGGCTACGGCAATGCCTCCTCGCGCGTTCCATCCGCGTTGTTCGAGGTCACCAGCGGCGTGAAGTTCGAGGAGGTCGCCTATCGCGATGCCGTTGCCTCGATCCAGGACCTCAATGCCGGTCGCGTCGATGTCGTCTTCCCCGACCAGGTGGTGGGCGAAAGCTATGTGCGCTCGGGCTATGTGCGGGCGCTCGCCGTCACCTCGCCCCAACGGTCCGAGCAGTATCCCGACGTCGAGTCGATTGCCGAGACCTATCCCGACTACGGCATCATCTCCTATTCGTGCTTCGCGGTGCGCAAGGAGACACCCGCCGACATCAAGCAGAAGCTCAATCGCCTGATCATGGACGCGCTCTACGAGCCTGCCGTGCTCGCGCGGGTGAAGGAACTCGGGTTCGTCCCGCCGCCTCGGGACTGGACCATCGAGCAATGTGACGCCTTCATCACCAAAGAGCGCGAGACATGGACGAAGGCGATCAAGATCGCGAAGATCGAGGCGCAATAGGCTCGCTGTCATCCTGAGCGCAGCGAAGGATCTCATGCCGGTTGCCAGCGGGGA
>JAEZIF010000332.1 GCA_023416135.1 Pseudomonadota bacterium | reverse complement strand
CCCCGCGCGGTAAGCAAACATATCAGAAGCTCCTTCCCGGACCCGGCTCGAAGCCGGCGCTGCCAAAAAGAACACTTTCCGTCGTTGCGTAACCACTATGGGCCAGCGGCACGTGCGTTGGGCGTCTTGTTCCGTAGATACAACTAATCGACGCGGTTACAAGAAGATTCTTGGTCTACTGCCGAATTTTTCGGCGTCTTGTGTTGATGAGACCACATGACGCTCACGCGCGCGGCAGAGTCGAGCGCGGCAGTCGGATCCAGGCAGCGAGCACGGTGAAGGGCACGAGTGATGCCGCCGAGAGGATCAGCGCCGCCTGCGTGCCGAGCAGCGTGGCGATCTTGCCCCACAGCAGCGAGCCCACGACCATCGAACCGAAAAACACCATCTGGTGTACAGCCATGCCTCGCGCCCGCATGAAGTTGGGGAGGATCATCTGCACCGAGGCGCCGTTGTTGGCGATGACAGTGATCCAGCAGGCGCCGGAAAGCGCGATGCAGGCGCCGACGACGTAGGGAGTCATCGCGAGCGCTGCGACCAATGTGGCAGCAGCGTGCACCCCCATTGCCCAGATGTTGGCACGATCGGGCCCGAGCAGGCGGTTGATGGTCGGCATCAGCATGGCGGCGGCCACCGCGCCGACGCCGAACACACCGTAGAGGATGCCGAAGGCAAACTCGTCGAGCCCCAGCTCGAAGCGGCCGATCACCGGCAGCAACGTGCTGATGGCGATGCCGGGCGTGAAGAAACAGAGGCCGCGCGCGAACACGGCCTTGAGCTCGCTGGACTCGCGCACGAAGGCCACGCCCGAGCGGGCGGCCTCGACGAAGCCCTCGCGGCGCTGGCTCTCGCGCGCGTCGGCCGACTGCTTCCAGCTCGCCATGGCGAAGATGACGCCGATGTAGGTGCAGGCGTTGATGGCGAAAAGAAGGAACACGCCGACCAGGCTGAGCAGTATCTGGCCGACCACCGGGCCCACGGTGCGGGCGAGGTTGAAGCCGGCGCTGTTGAGGGCGATGGCCGGCCGCAACTGGGGCCCCGAGACGATCTCCGGCACGATGGCGTGCCAGGCCGGGGCGTTCATGGCGTTGCCCAGCCCCAGGCAGAACGAGAGCGCCAGGAGGGTCCAGTGGTTCAGGAGGCCGACGAAGGCCAGCAGGGCCATGGTCGCGGCAACGCCCATCATCCAGACTTGGCAGCCGATGATGTAGAGCCGTCGGTCGAAGCGGTCGGCCAGGATGCCGGCGGGGAAGCAGAACAGGAACATCGGCAGCGTGCTGGCCGCAGCCAGCAAGGCGACGAAGATCGGCTCCGGGGTGAGGCTGGTCATCTCCCAGGCGGCGCCCGTCATCGCCATCCAGCCGCCCGTGTTGGACAGCAGGTTGGCGATCCACAGGGCGAGGAAGGCGCGGTTGGCGAGAGGCGCGAACGCCGTCGGGTGGCTCACAAGACCTTCTCGTAGATCCGATGGGTCTTGTAGTGCACCCCGCCGACCGAGCGGATGATGTTGTTGGTCGCCTTGTTGTCCTCGAGGATCCAGCCCAGCTCGGCGCTGGTCTTGCCCAGCCGCTTGCCGTTGGCCCTGAGATGGTCGATCGCCATCATGGCGAGCCCCGCCCCCATCAGCGGATGGTTGCGGAACTTCTTCTTCACGCCCATCAGCGGCACGCGCGTGCTGCCCACGCCGGCGATCTTCAGCCGCCACAGGAGCTTCACCAGGTTGATCGGCCCGAGCTTGCCGTTGAACTCCTCGATCGCCTCGTTGAGGTTGGTCAGCGCCACGATGAAGGCCACCGCCTCGTCGTCGACTTCCACGAAGACCGCGAGCTCGGGCACGATGACCGGACCGAACGCCTTGGAGGCGTGGTCGATCTCGGCCTGGGTGAAGGGCACGAAGCCCCAATTGTCGCTCCAGGCGTCGTTGAAGATGCCGACCAGGGTGCGAACCTCGGCGTCGAAAATCTTCATGTTGGCCGTTCGCACCTTGACCCGTCCTCCGAAGCCGGCGCGCGCCATCAGCTTGGCGCCGATCGTCTCGGGCGCATTCTGGACGTCGTAGTCGTAGGAGAACACGTCCTTGATCTTGGCGTAGCCGCAGGCTTCGACCCGGGGCCCGGCATAGGGCGGATCGTAGGGCACCAGCAGCACAGGCCGGCTGTCGAAGCCCCAGACCAGCAACCCGACCTCCTCGTTGACCGAGAGGCTGAACGGGCCCGTCGCCCGCTTCATGCCCTTGTCGCGCAGCCAGTTCTCGGCCGCCGCGAACAGGGCGGCGAAGATCGCCGGATCATCCTCGGCCGCAAGGCAGCCGAAATGGCCGGTATCGTCGGCGTAGCGCTCGAGATGGGCGTGGTCGACCTGCGCCGTGATGCGGCCGACGACCCGGCCTGCCCGGCGTGCCAGGAAGAACTGGACCTCGACGTGGCCGAACAGAGGGTTCTTTCCCGGGGCAAACGCATCGCGCCGCTCGGTGTCGAGATGCGCCGTGTAGCCCTTGTGGCCGGCATAGAGGCGCTTGGGCAGGTCGATGAAGGCTGTGAGGTCGGGCTTGCCGGCGACCGGCGTGACGATGATGTCGGAAGAGGCCATTGCGGCTCAGGCTACCATGCCGAGCGGCTGCCCACTGTGGAACGACAGCTCTCCGTCGGCTTCACAGCCCATGGCGTCCTTGCTCAGAGCGCGCAGCTCGACGTCGAGTCGCCAGCCCGCCGTTTCACGCACGATGCGAACGAGATGATAGCGCGCGCGGCCGTACTTGCTGTCCGGCGCGGCCGAGGCCGAGGTGACGCCGATCACCGGAACCGGACCCGAGGGGCCCATGATGCGCGCGACCTCGCTGCGGTGATTGTGGCCGTGCAGGACGAGCTCGCAGCCGGCGCGGCGGATCATCGCCTGGAAAGCGGTGGCGTCGGTCAGGCGCTTGAAGCGGCTTTCGGTGGTGAGCGGCGGATGATGGATCAGCACGACGCGGCACAGCCCTTCACGCCCGAGGTCGGCCAGCAGCTTCTCGGTCCTGGCGATCTGCGCCTCACCCAGCGTGCCGGTGGCGAAGAAGGGCGGTTTCGGAACGCCGCTCGACAGGCCGACCAGGGCCACCCCCTCGCTGCCGTGGCCGCGCCGGCGCACGGTCGGGAAGATGTCGAAGTCCTTCGCCGGCGGCTGGCCATCGCCGGCCAAGTAGGCGCCCCACAGGCCGAGGCTTTCGGGCCAGGCGGTGGCGACATAGACGTCGTGGTTGCCGGGGATGACGGTGACGTCGTGCGGCCCGCCGAGTTCCTTCAGCCAGTCGGCGGCGCGGCGGAACTCGCTGGGCAGCGAGATGTTCACCAGATCGCCGGTCAGCGCGGTGTGGTCGGGCTTCTGCCGCCCGATGTCGGCGACGATGCCGGCCAGCGCCTGCGGCACGTGCAGATGCGCACGGCGGCGCCACCAGTTCACGTACCCCGTCGCGCGCTTGCCCAGAAGCTCGACGGCGCGGGCCGGCGGCATCGGCAGATGCGGATCGGAGAGATGCGCCAGCGTGAACACGATCGTACCGCGGACCGGCGCGAGGACTAGCGTGCGCCGGCGGCGCGCAGCTGCTTGTCGGGAAGGACACCGAACTGGCGGCCGATGCCGGTCATGACCTCGACCATGTGGTCGAGCTGCTCCTTGGTGTGCACGGCGCAGAGCGAACAGCGCAGCAGCGACACGCCGTTGGGCGTGGCCGGCGGGACGGCGACGTTCACGTAGATGCCGGCATCCAGCATGGCGCGCCAGAAGCCGATGGCGGTCATGCGGTCGGGCAGGTGCACGCCGACGACAGGGCCGTGCTCCGGCCCCAGGGTGAAGCCCTGCGCCTTCAGCCCGTCATAGAGGGTGGCGACGTTGTCCCAGAGCTGGGTGCGCAGCTCGGGCCTGGCCTTCACCACGCGCAGCGCCTGGCGCACCGAGGCCACGATCGAGGGCGGCAGCGAGGCGGTGAACATGTAGGAGCGGACGGTGACGCGCAGGATGTCGAAGTCGGGGTCGTCGGACACGCAGTAGCCGCCGATCGCGCCCAGGGTCTTGGAGAAGGTGCCGACGATGAAATGGCAGTCGTCGAGCACGCCCGCCGTTTCGCACAGCCCGCGGCCGTGCTCGCCGAGCGCGCCCAGCGAATGGGCCTCGTCGACCAGGACATAGGCGCCGTACTTCTTGCAGACGTCGACGAACTCGCGCAGCGGCGCGCGGTCGCCCAGCATGGAGTAGATGCCTTCCAGCACGACCACGCGGTTGCCGGGCTTGTCGCCCAGCCGCCGCAGCCGGGCCTCGAGGCTCGACGGGTCGTTGTGCTTGAAGCGCACGACCTCAGCCTGGGTCATCTTGCAGGCGTCGTAGATCGAGGCGTGGCTGTCGGCGTCGATCAGCAGAAAGTCGTCGGGTCCGGCCAGCGTCGCAATCACGCCGAGATTGGCCTGGTAGCCCGTCGTGAAGACCATGCAGTGCTTCTTGCCGTAGAACTCGGCGATCTCACGCTCGAGCGCCACGTGCTCGGAGTAGCTGCCGTTGGCAATGCGCGAGCCGGTCGTGCCGGTGCCCTCGGCGCGGATCGCCTCGATGGCGGCCTCCATGCACGACGGATCGAAGGTCAGCCCGAAGTAGTTGTTGGTGCCGACCAGCAGGGTCTCGCGACCGTTGATGATCGCCTTGGTCGGCGACAGCACCCGCTCCATGCGAATCTGGAACGGATCGTAGCCCGTCGTGCGGACGTCGCGGTACGCTTCGAGCAAGCCGGCGTGGCGGTCAAAAAGGCCCATGCTTACCAGGCCCCCCTGATAGGTGGGTTTACGACCGGGCCCGCAGGTCCCGGATCGTGTCGGCGAGCTGGTCGACCGTGTGGATCTCGGCGATGACGCTCATCGGAATGGAGACGTCGAAGCGGTCCTCGAGTTCCATGACCATGTCCATGATCGCGAGCGAATCGATGGTGAGGTCCTTGGCGATGACGGTGTCGCCGGTGATCGGCTTCTCGCCGGCCTGGTAGGGTTCCAGATGGACGCAGATCTCCCGTATGACCTCGGCGCGCGAAACGGCGCGCGTCAGGGTAAGGGTATCGGCGATGCCGTCGTTTTCGACGGTCAATTCGTGGGCAGTGCGCAAAAGCGGCTCCAAGGGTCTCGGGGTAAGACAACGCATGAGTGCCAGAAAGGGCGATTCCTTGTGAAATGACAATTTGTTACGCCGTGTTTCACAAGCTTTAGAGCCAGCCCTGCCGGCGGTACCACAAGATCGTCTCGCCGAAGCCCGCCGCCAGATCGAACCGCGCATGCCAGCCCAGCGCCGCGGCGAGGCGCCGGTCGTGGGCCGTCCAGTCGGCGTGGAATATTTCACGGACTTTGGCCGGGGTAAGGATCTGCACGGAACCGCCCAGCGACTGGCCGACCGCGTTGGCGCGCGCGATGGCGGCCATGACCGCGCGCGGCACGGCGAGCGACGCCGGCTTGCGGCCGAGCGCCCGACCGGCGGCGTCGGCCATGTCGCGATAGGAGTACCCGCCCTCCTTGCCGTCGTCTATTTCGTAAGTCGAAACAGGAGGCGGCCGGTCGAGAGCAAGCGCCAGCGCCTCGGCGAGGTCGGCGACATGGATCAGCGACAGCCGCGCCCCCGAAACTTTGGGCCGCGGAGCGAAACCGCGGGCGACGGCCTTGAAGTAGGCCAGCGTCTCCCGGTCGCCCGGCCCATAGCCCGCCGGCGCACGCACCGTGAGCCAAGGTCCCGATCGTCCAGCGACCACTTCCTCCGCTGCCCGCTTGCTGGCGGCATAGGGCGAGAGTTGCGGCTCGCGCGCCGCCAGCGACGATAAAAGAAGGAATCGGGCGTCGGGCGCGAGCGCCGACAGGCGCGCCGTGCCGTCGCGGTTCACGGCAAGGAAGTCGTCGGGATGGCGCGCCTTGATGAGGCCGGCGGCGTGGACGACGGCGTCGGCGCCGTCGACCAGCCGCCTGAGCGACGGCTCGTCCGACAAGTCGCCCAGCACCATGTCGGCCGCGACGCCCGCGAGCGACGGCAGCGGCGACCAGCGTCGCACCAGCAGCCGCAGCCTGAATCCGCGACGCGCCAGGGCGGCGACGAGATGGGGGCCGACGAAGCCGGTGACGCCGGTGACTGCGACCAACTTCACGGCGCTCTCTTACGCCGCGGCGGTCTTGGGCGCGTAGAGTCCGGCAAGGTAATTGGCCTTGGCGCGCGAGCGCGACAGCTTGCCCGACGAGGTGGTCGGCAGGCCCATGGTCGGCGGCACCAGCACGACCTCGCAGTCGACGGCGATCGCCTCGCGTACCGCCTGCGCCACGTCGCTGGCCAGGGTCTTGCGCCCCTCCTCGCCCGACACGCGCGCCAGCACGGCGACGACGACGCGCTCGCCGCCACCCTCGCCGCCATGCTCGCTCTCGCGGCCATCGACCGAGAAGGCCACCGAGTCGCCGTTCTTCACGACGCGGCGCGTCTCGATCGCCCATTCGATGTCCTGCGGCCAGATGTTGCGGCCGTTGACGATGATCAGGTCCTTGGCGCGGCCGGTGACGACGACTTCGCCGTCCAGCGTGTAGCCGAGATCGCCGGTATCGAGCCAACCGGCCGACAGCACCTCGCACGAGGCCTCGGGCTCGCCGAAGTAGCCCGGCATGATGCTGGGCCCGGCGACGAATATGCGCCCGACCTTCCGGTCGCCCAAAACCTTGCCGGCTTCGTCGCGCACTTCCAGGCGATGGCCCGGCAGCACCTTGCCGCACCGCACGAAGCGGCGCGTGCGCCGGCCGTCGTCGGTCGCCATCGTGTCGGTGCGCACGCCGGTGCCGTGCGGGCTGAAGGTGATGGCGAGGCACACCTCGGCCATGCCGTAGCTCGGGAGGAAGGCCCTGCGGTCGAAGCCGCTCTTCGCGAAGGCCTCGGCGAAGCGGTCGAGCACGTCGGGCCGGATCATGTCGCCGCCGATACCGGCGTGGCGCCAGCACGACAGGTCGAGGTCGTCCGGCACCTGGCTGGCGGCGCGCCGCGTGGCGAGGTCGTAGCCGAAGCTCGGGCTGTAGGCGATGGTGCCGCGATTCCTCGAGATCAGGTTCAGCCACTGCATCGGCCGGCGCGCGAAGTCGCGCGGCGTCAGGTAGTCGAGCGAGATCTGGGTCGAGAGCGGCGCCATCAGGAAGCCGATCAGGCCCATGTCGTGATAGAGCGGCAGCCAGCTCGCGGCGCGATCGCCCGGCACGACTTCCAGTCCGGCCGGCCCGGTGATGCCGGCGAGGTTGGCCATCAGCGCGGCCTGGGTGATCTGCACGCCGTGCAGATGGCGCGTGCTGCCCGAGGAGAACTGTATGTAGCAAAGCTCGGCCGGACCGAGCGGCCGAAGATCGACCGGCTTCTCGGGCAGCGCCTCGATGACCGACATCCCGCCGTGCAGCCGCACCGCCGGGAACTCGGCGGATGCGTCGGCCAGGAAGCCCGCCAGGTCCTCGATGCCCACGGCCGCCACCGCACCCGACGCGGCGAGCTGGCGGCGAAGCTGATCGAGATAGGCGTCCTTGCCGCCGATGCCGACCGGCACCGACACGGGCACCGGCAGCAGCCCGGCATACTGGGCGCCGAAGAAGGCGTCGAAGAAGCCCGGCCAGGTGTCCGCCGTGATGAGTATGCGCTCGCCGCGCGCGAACCCCGCCCCGATCAGGCGGCGGGCGGTGACATGGGCGCGGTCGCGAATCTCCCGCCAGCTCGAGGCCGAGAGAATCTCGCCCCGGACGCTATAAAAGGTGACCCCGGTCTCGCCCTGGGCCGCATAGTCGAGCATCTCCGGCACCGAGCCGAAGCCGGCGCGGCGCAAGACGAGCTGGGAATTGCGGGATGGCAGGGGATCCATGGAGGGGCGGGTCTCCCCTAGCCCATGTTCCCCTCGCCCGCTAGGGGGAGAGCGGCAGGGCGAGGGCATCCGTGGGCCAAGTTGACACACCTCCGACCCGGTAAGATAGTGCCCGGCCCCGCTCAACCCCGGTAAATCCGTCCCGGAGCCGAGGTCGAAGAGCGGGCTATTTATTTCATGGAGGAGCTCGTGATTACGGCTGTGATGCCGACGTACGGTCGCAAGGACGTCGTGTTCGAACGCGGAGAGGGCAACTATCTCTACGCGACGGACGGCCGACGTTACTTGGACTTTACCTCGGGCATCGCCGT
>JAEZIF010000389.1 GCA_023416135.1 Pseudomonadota bacterium | reverse complement strand
CATTGAAGTTCAGAAGCCAGTTGAGGCCGCCTTCCGCACCGATATACACGCCAGGCGACGGAGACTGCGCCTGAGCCATCACCGGCAGCGCAACCAGCGCAGCAGCGGCCATCAAAGCCTTCTTCATGAGTTCTTCCCCTCGATCATTCAAAAAATTACGAGCGTTGGCGGGGCTGGGTCTCTCACCAACTCCTGCGGGAATATACACACCAGAACTTGTAACGCGCAAGGAAAGCGGCCGATACGCGGCGACTCGGAGGCGCCCTGTGGCAGCGCGGCAACAGTGCGCTCCGAGGCCTCTTTGACAGGCACTTCAGCCCATCAAGGGGTACTATATCTAGTACCTCCGCCCGAGGCGCTGCGATCTGCCGGTATGGGCATTCTCAGCCCCAGAACGCCTCCGCCCTGCTCCTGCCGGCCATAAATCCGCGGTTTGGCGCTCGATGCCGAAGGGTCGCTGCTCGGCGTTGCCAAGTCAGGGTGCGGCAGCGGCACATCCGGATCGGACGCTCCCGGATTCAATGCCTTGTTCACCAGTTCGACGTTCGAAGGCCCGCGCTCGGTGGCCGGTGACGGTATTGGACCCTTGAGCCTGGCTTGGCCCCTGGCTTGATCCTTGGTTGCTTCGGCGAACCCTGGGCTTGCAGAAGAAACCATTCCAAAGGCGACGACGATCGCTAAACCTCTATTCAGTCCTCTTATGAGACTCATGCGGTTGACTGTTCCTGTTCACCTCGGTGGCCCTCGTTTGACCGATCCCTGATTCACCCCAGCGAAGTGGTGATTTCATGGCTAATCAGGACAGCGGCGTTTTGTATCTCGGGCACATGCGATAAACCCTCATTCAGCAACGGAGGGAACGCCATGGGCCAGTACAGCAAGGTAGAGATCGATGGTCGGCTGATGATCGTCACCATCAATCGGCCGGAGGTTTACAACGCCTGCCACCCTATGGCGAACGAGGAACTTGTCGCAGCCTTCGATGAATTCCACGCCAATCCCGAGCTCTGGGTGGCCATCATCACCGGCGCGGGTGACCAGGCTTTCTGCGCCGGCAACGACCTGAAATACCACGCGGAGTTGCAAGCCAAGACCGGGAAGCGGCCGGTCCATCCGGCCAAGGGGTTCGGCGGCCTGACCAACCGCTACGACCTCGAAAAGCCGGTAATTGCGGCGGTCAACGGCTTCGCGATGGGCGGCGGATTCGAGGTCGCGCTCGCCTGCGACATCATCGTGGCGTCCGAAGAGAAGGCCACCTTTGCCCTGCCTGAGCCTCGGGTCGGCCTGGCCGCCGGTGCCGGCGGCATGCAGCGGCTGTCGCGCATGATCCCGCTCAAGAAGGCGATGGGCATGATGCTGACCGGTCGGCGCGTGTCGGCCAAGGAAGGCTATGAACTCGGTTTCGTCACCGAAGTGGTGCCGCACGCCGAGCTGATGGCGGCAGCGCGCCGCTGGGCCAGCTCCATCCTCGAATGCTCGCCGATGTCGGTGCGCGCCACCAAGCAGGTTGTCATGCGCTCGCTCGATGTGCCGGCGCTCGAGATGGCGAACCGCAACATGAACTACCCGGCCTTCGTCGCCATGACCAAGAGCGAGGACACGATCGAAGGCCCCAAGGCCTTCGCCGAGAAGCGCAAGCCCAACTGGAAGGGCCGCTGATCGCAGCCCCTCGAGCCGGCGGGCGCGCGGCCGCAGTCTTGCTCCGCTCGAGCGGGCGGCACTTGCGGACGGCGTCGTCGCCCGCGCGCTGCCGGCTGCTGCCGTGCGTCAGCGGCCGCGCTTGTTGTCGTGATCCCAGTCGAGTTCGAAGCGGTCGCTCTTGTCCTTGATGTAGGCCGCGTGCGGCGGCGCGAAGTGGGCCGGCATCAAGAGCGCGCCCTGCTCGACACAGTCGGCCAGAAGCTCATGGCGGCTCTTGCGCGCGAGGTCGCGATCCTCGCAGAAGACGCTGTTCCACTTCCAAAGCGGCACCTGCACCGGGTTGTGCAGGGCATCGCCGGCGAAGATCGCCCGCTTGCCGCGCGAGTCGAGATCGACGCGGATCTGGCCAGGCGTATGGCCGGGCGCGGGCTTTAGCGTCAGGCAGCCGCACATGCCGTGCTCGCCCGTCACGAACTCCGCCTTCTTCGCCTCGACGATTGGCAGCACCGAGTCGTTGTAGGTATTGACCTTGAAGGCCTCGGTGCCGGGCCTCTTGGCCTCCTGCTCCCAGAAGTCATGGTCGGTGCGCGACATCACGTACTTGGCGTTGGGGAAGGTCGGCACCCATTTGCCGTTCTGCAGCCGTGTGTTCCAGCCCACATGATCGACATGCAGGTGCGTGCACATGACGAAGTCGATCTCCTCGGGCTCGACACCCGCCTCGCGCAGGCGGTCGAGATACCGGGTGTTCAGCATGTCGAAGCGCGGCATGCCGGGCCGGGGCTTGTGGTTGCCGCTGCAGGCATCGACCAGGATAGTGTGCTTGCCCGTGCGCAGCAGCCAGGAATGGATCGAGGTCATCAGCCGGCCGCTCTCGGGCTGGTAGTAGCTCGGCGCCAGCCAGTGGCCCTCGGCCGCAAACATGTCCGGGTCGAACTCGGGAAAGAAGTCCTTGGCCGGGAAGCCCGGCCCCATCTGCTCCTCGATGCGCGTGACGCGCACGTCGCCGATGTGACGATCCTGCATTTCGTTTTCCTCCTTCAGCAGCCGAACACGACCTCGACCCGGCGGTTCGAAATCTCCGGCATGTTGGTGACCACGAGCAGCCTGGAGCTGCCCATGCTCGCGGTGACGATGCGCTGTTCTGGAACGCCCAGCTCGACGAGGTACTTGGCCACGGCGTCGGCGCGACGCTGGGCGACCTCCTTGTTGATGGCGTCGGAACCGACCTTATCCGAATGCCCGGCGACGCAGATCTTGGCTCTCGAATTGGGCTGCAGCGCTGCCTTGATCGGCGGCGTCGGCTCCTTGACCGTGTTCGTGAGTTGATCGCGGGCGCGCCTGTCCAGCGACACGCTGTCCGTCGCGAAGAATACCATGGTGTAGATCGGATCGGAGGTCTGCAGCGCCTGCTGGTCGTCGATGCAGGCGGCCAGGATGGCGCAAATTGCGATGATGATCGGCAACGCATTGCGCTGCATTCCCTATCTCCCCTTGAAGGCCGCCTTTCGTTTCTCGAGGAAGGCGTTCAGGCCCTCGAAATGATCCTCCGTTGCGGCGCAGGCGGCAAGGCCTTCGGCTTCGCGATGGGAATGCTCGTCCCAGGAATTGTCGAACGAGGTGCGGATCAGGCGCTTGGCCACACCGAGTGCAAAGGTCGGACCGTCGGCGAGCTTGCGCGCCATCTTCTCGGTCTCGACCGCGAGCTCGGCCTTGGGCACGACCCAGTTGAGGATGTTGTTGGCCTTGGCCTCCTCGGCACTGAACCTCTCGCCCAGAAGGGCGATTTCCAGGGCTTTGCGTTCGCCCACGATGCGCGGCAGGAAATAGGTGGCGCCGCCGTCGGCGGACAGGCCGATGTGGCGATAGGCCAGGGTAAAGAAAGCATCGTCCGACGCTATCGCGAGGTCACAGTTCAGGATCAGTGAAAGGCCGAACCCCGCGGCCGCCCCCTGCACCGAGGCCAGCACCGGCTTCCGCATGCGGCGGATCTGGTAGATCGTCTGATGCGCCTTCACCACGCGCATCTCGAATCCCGCAAGGTGCGCCACCTTGTTCTCGGTCAGCGACCTGTGGAAGCCCTTGATGTCGCCACCCGCCATGAAGTGCGTGCCGGCGCCGCGGATCACCACGCAGCGAACCTTGGCATCCTTCTCGAATTCGGCGGTGTGCCTGATCAGGAGGTCGGTCATCTCGAACGACAGCGCATTCAGCGATTCCGGCCGATTGAGCGTCAGCCAGCCGATGCCATCCTTGACCTCGGCGAGAACGTGGGGTGCTGACATGCGGGCGATTCCTCGGGCTGCTGTTCCGCGCCAGTCTGCCCGTGCGCCGGCGAGTCGTGCAACCGCGCGTCGAGCCACGATGCGATCTCGTCCCAGCCGGCGCGCGGCATCGACTTGCGGAAGAAGCCGAAATGGCCGACCGCCTCGGCGCCGAGATCGGCCGGCGACAGGTGCTGCCGCTCGACCGGCGCGCCCGGGTAGTACGGCCGCAACGCCTCGACCGCTGCGTAGGGCGCGATCGGATCGTCGGTGAAGCTCAGCCACCGGATCGGAAAGACGACCTCGGCGTTATGCGGTCGCAGCGGCCTGCCCGAGGCGTCGCAGACGTAGTGACGCGAGCGGCCCCAACGAGCCCAGCTGCGCGCGACGTTGGCCGGCAGGTTGGCCGTGCCGATCAACGCGCCGGGGAAGCGGCCCGTCAACGCCGTCAGTCCGGGGATCAGGAGCCACCACAGCGCCAGCATGCGCAGGCGCCTCCGGCCGGCCGGCCAGTGTCGCCAATGGCCGCTCTGGCTGGTGATCAGCACGGCCGCGCGCACTGCGGCGATGTTGTCGGCAAGCCCCAGTACCTGGCCGCCGAACGAATGGCCAATGAGGCCGATTGGAACGCCGGGATGTAGCCGCGTCAGATGGTCGAGCATCGACGGTTGGTCGACGCTGCCCCATTGGTCGATGGTCGCCGCAGGCGGCTTCTCCGAGGCGCCGATGCCGCGATAGTCGTAGGTCAGCACGGCGAAGCCGCGACCGGCGAGATGCGCGGCGAAGGCGCCGTAGAACTGGCGCGGGATGCCGGTGCCGCCGTTGAGCAGCAGAGCGCCGCGAAGCGGCGGCGCGGCGTCGAACAGGGTGGCGGCAAGCTTCACCCCGTCGCGCGCCGGAAGCATCAGATCCATGGTGAGAGATATCGGCCCGCCCCCATCTCACGACAAACGCAAGTCGACCCGCTCGACGTGAGCGGCATTCATCCCGGAGCGCGATGCGGCGCGAACAGGATGATCGCCGCGCCGACCAGGCAGACCGCGGCGCCCAGCAGATCCCAACGGTCGGGTCGCGTGCCTTCGACCAGCCATAGCCAGACCAGCGTGGCGGCGATGTAGATGCCGCCATAAGCGGCATAGGCCCGTCCGGCGGCGTCGACGTCGATCAGGGTCAGCAGCCACGCGAACAGGCCGAGCGCCAGCGCGCCTGGGAGCAACCACCACGCCGACGCGCCCAGTCGCCACCATGCCCACACGGCGAAGCAGCCGCCGATCTCGAGAAACGCTGCGCCGATGTAGGCGGCGATCGACTTCATTGCCCGCTCTCCGTGAGAAGCCAGCGCCTGAGCGCGCGCAGCGCCGGCAGATTGCGTTCGCGCGTCCGGCAGACCAGCCAGATCTGGCCGCGCGACTTCACGCCCGGGCCGATGCGCACCAGCGCACCCGATCGGATCTCGCTGTCGATCACCGGATCGAAGGCGAGCGCGACGCCGAGCCCGTGTGCCGCAGCACGCAAGGCAGCCCCCATGCCGTCGACCTGCACTCCCTTGCGTCGCTCGAAGCGCTGGGCCTGGAGACCTGCGGCGGTCGCCCAATCGATCCATGACGCGCCGAACGGCGACACGCGGATCAGCGGCGCGCGTGCGAGATCGGCCGGTGCGGCAAGCCTGAGGCGGCGCACCAGCCCGGGTGCAGCGACCGGCACGGTTTCCAGGTCCATGATCCGTTCAGCCGACACGCCGGGCCACTGGCCCTCACCATAACGCAGCGCCACGTCGACGAGGCCTGCCTCCATGTCGGCCATGCGCGGGTTCGCCTCGACCTGCAATTCGATCTCGGGATGGTCGGCGAGGAACCGGCCGAGCCGCGGCAGCAGCCAGTGCGAAGCGAAGATCGGCACCGCCGACACGCGCAATCGACGGCTGTCCGAAGACTGCCGCGCAAGGGCGCGTGAAAGGTTGCCGAAGGCGTGGCCGGTGGTGGCGGCGAGCGCCTTGCCCGCCGGCGAGAGCACGACGCCGCGCGGCCCGCGCTCGAACAGCCTGGCGCCCAGCGTGCGCTCGAGGCCGGCGATGCGATGACTGACCGCCGATGCCGTGATGTGCAACGCCTCGGCCGCCGCCTTGAACGAGCCGGTGCGTGCCGCGAGCTCGAAGGCCTGCAGCGCGAGCAGATCGCGAGCGGAGAGCGCCGCCTCGTCCTGCGCTGGGGGCGCGCCACTGGAGTGGCGCGCGCCCGGCATCAGAACGCCTCGGCCGGCAGGGCCATCAGGGTGGCGGCGCCCGCCTTGATCTGATGGTTGAGCGAGGTCGTCTGCGGCAGCACGCGGGCGATGTAGAAGCGTGCGGTGTTGAGCTTGGCCTCATAGAAGGCGTTGTCGTTGCCGGCCGCCAGTCCCTTGTGCGCGGCGACGGCGATGCGGCCCCACATGAAGGTCATCGCCGTGAGCGCCATCAGCCGCAGCAGGTCGGTCGCCGCCGCGCCCGCCTCGTCGTGGTTCTTCATGGCGTTCTGCATCACGAAGAGCGCTGCGTCCTGTACGCGGCCCAGCGCCTTCTCGAGCGGCTCGACGAACTCCTTCATCTTGTCGTCGGCCTTGTGCTTGGCGACGAAGCCGCTCATTTCGCCCAGGAGTCGCTGGGCGGCCTGCCCGCCCTTCATCGGCAGCTTGCGGCCGATCAGGTCGAGCGCCTGGATGCCGTTGGTGCCTTCGTAGAGCTGGGTGATGCGGGCGTCGCGCACGAGCTGCTCGACCCCGTTCTCGCGGATGAAGCCATGGCCGCCGTAGGTCTGCACGGCGAGGTTGGCGCATTCCGAACCCATGTCGGTGAAGTGCGCCTTGATGATCGGCGTCAGCATCTGCACCAGATCGTCGGCCGCTTCGCGCTTGGCGGCATCGGGGTGGCTGTGCGCCTCGTCGATCAGCATGCCGACCCACAGCGACAGGGCGCGGGCGGCCTCGGTGAACGACTTCTGGATCATCAGCATGCGCCGCACGTCGGGATGCACGATGATGGGATCGGCCGGGCCGGCGGCGTTCTTCGGCCCGGTGAGGGAGCGGCCCTGCAGGCGATCGCGCGCATAGGCGACCGCGCTCTGCAACGAGGTCTCGGCGACGCCCAGACCCTGCATGCCGACGCCGAGGCGGGCCGCGTTCATCATCACGAACATCGCCGGCATGCCCTTGTTCAGCTCGCCGACCAGCCAGCCCTTGGCGCCGTCGAGGTTCATGACGCAGGTGGCGTTGGCCTTGATGCCCATCTTGTGCTCGATGGCGCCGCAGCGGATGCCGTTGCGCTCGCCGACGCTGCCGTCGGCCTTGGGAATGAATTTGGGCACAAGGAACAGCGAGATACCCTTGGTGCCGCCCGGCGCGTCCGGCAGGCGCGCCAGCACCAGGTGGAGGATGTTCTCCGCCAGATCGTGCTCGCCGGCCGAGATGAAGATCTTGGTGCCGGTGATCGAATAGCTGCCGTCGGCCTGCAGCTCTGCCTTGGTGCGCAGCATGCCGAGGTCGGTGCCGCAATGGGGCTCGGTCAAGCACATCGTGCCGGTCCAGGTGCCATCGGTGAGCTTGGGCAGGTATTTCTTCTTGAGCTCTTCCGAGCCGTGACGCGACAGCGCCTCGTAAGCGCCGTGGCTCAAGCCCGGATACATGGCGAAGGCCTGGTTCGATGCGGTGAACATCTCCTGCAGCGCGAAGCCCACCGTCGCCGGCAGCCCCTGCCCGCCGTACTCGGGATCGCACGTTACCGCCGTCCACCCGCCTTCGCGGAACATGTCGTAGGCGTGCTTGAATCCCTTGGGCGTGCGCACGACGCCATTCTCGTAGGTGCAGCCTTCCTCGTCGCCGGTGCGGTTCAGGGGGAACAGCACGTTCTCGCAGAGCTTGGCCGCCTCCTCGAGGATCGCCTGGATGGTATCCGGCGTGGCGTCCTGATAGCCCGGCAGCTTGGCGAGCGACGAGACGTCGAGCACTTCGTTCAGCACGAAGTTAATGTCCTTGAGCGGGGCCCTGTAGACGGCCATCGAATCCTCCTCGAATGATCTCTCTAGTCGTCGCCTTCGGGGTCGACGCCGCGCTGATGCAGCTCGGTGCTGACCTGGCTTTCTACTTCCTTGAACTCGTTGATGTGGGCATCGAGATCGCGCCGCTTCTTTTCGAGGTCGCTGATGTGCAGCCGGCTGCGGCGCAGAAGCTCGCGCAGTTGCTGCACGCCGGTGCGATCGACCTGATAGAGATCGAGCAGTTCGCGGATCTCGGCCAGCGCGAAGCCCAGCCGCTTGCCGCGCAGGATCCAGCCCAGCCGCGTGCGGTCGCCGGCGCTGTACAGCCGGGTCAGGCCCTGGCGGCGCGGCTTGATCAGCCCCTCGTCCTCGTAGAATCGGATGGTGCGCGGCGTGATCGCGAACTCGCGGCTGAGTTCGGCGATGCTGTAGATGCGCTGGCTGTCTCGCGTTGCTGAGCTCTTGGCCGCTGACGCGGCCGGTGGGGCGGCGACGGACATGATGGAGTTGTCATAGTTGACGTTTACGTAAACGTCAATGATGGTTTACGTAGACGGAAGCTAAGGCGCCCGGGAATGGTTTAACGTCCACCCCCGCGCACAGCATGCTCAAGATGGGAGAGACACCATGTCGACCAATGAACTGACCCCGGGCCTCAAAGCGGAGATCGTCACGACTGTCGACGACAAGCTGGTCGTCAAGCACATGGGCGGCGACGGCGTCCTGTCCACGCCCAACATGATCGGCTTGATGGAGCGGGCCGGCATCGAGGCCGTGCAGCCGCATCTCCCTGCAGGGCACACCACCGTCGGCTTCGAGGTGCACGTCAAGCACTTCGGCGCCACGCCGAAGGGCAAGAAGGTGACGGTACGGGCGGAACTGCTCGAGGTCGACGGTCGCAAGCTCCGCTTCAAGGTCGAGGCGCACGACGAGGACAAGAAGGTCGGCGAAGGCACCCATCGCCGCGCCATCATAGCGATTCAGCCCAAGACCTGACGGCGGCGCTCAGATCACCTTGGCTTGCCGCATGTCCTTCACCTCGTCGGCCGAGCAGCCCAGCCACTCGCCGTAGATCGACTCGCAATCGGCGCCGAGGATCGGTGCGCATTTCAGCGGCACCTTGGTGTCCGACATCCGGAGCGGCCAGGCCGGCACGGTGACCGTCCCGCGGATCGGATGCTCGATCTTCTGCATCATGCCGCGCGCATGCAGGTCGGGATCGTGCAGAAGCTCGAGCGTCGTCATCACCGCACCGCACGGAACCCCGGCGCCGGCGATGATCTTCGTCACCTCCTGCTTGGTGCGCTTGGACGTCCACTCGTTGATGGCCGCGTCCACGAGCTCGCGGTTCTGGCCGCGGGTGGTCGGGTCGGCCATGCGCGGATCGTTCAACAGGTCCTCGCGACCGATCGCCTTCACGAGCCGCCGCCAATGCTCCTCGTTGCCGCGCGAGGCGAAGATGTAGCAGAGGTCGTCGAGGCCGCCCGGGGCGCATTTGTAGAGGCCGCCCGGCGCCGTCCCCGGCACCGTGTTACCGCCGCGCGGCAGCTGGTCGGTCATGCCGGCCTGGCGGCTCATCGGCGTGCGACAGTAGTTCAGCATGGCGTCGCGCATGGCGATCTGAATGTGCTGGCCGCGGCCCGTCGTCATGCGCTGGTAGAGCGCACCCAGGATGCCGATGGCGCACAGCATGCCGGTGCCGGTATCGCCGATGGTCGGGCCCGGCCGGACGGGCGGCTGGCCGGGATGGCCGTTCACGCCCATCGTGCCGCCCATCGCCTGGGCGATCATGTCGAAGCTGAGATAGTTCGCGTGCGGGCTCTCCGGCGCGAAGCCCTTCACCTGGGCGAAGATCAATCGCGGATTGAGGGCGCTGAGCCGCGGCCAGTCGAAGCCGAGCCGCGCGAAGGTGCCGGGCGCCATGTTCTCGATCACGACGTCGGCCTTCTCGATCATGCGCCGCAACAGCGCCTTGCCCTCGTCGCTCTTGAGGTTGCAGGTCACGCTGCGCTTGTTGAGGTTGTAGTAGATGAAGTAGTGCGAATCGGCGTCGGGCCGATCGCTCGATCCCCAACGCCCCGGCTCGCCGCGATTGGGCTCCTCGACCTTGACGACATCGGCCCCCAGCCAAGCCAGCGCCTCGGTGCATGAAGGGCCCGCCTCGAACTGCGTGAGGTCGAGCACCTTGATGCCCTTGAGGGCCGGCTGCTGCGCTTCGGTTGCGATCTCCTGCTGCCTTACCTGATCCTGCATGGCGATCCTCCGATAATGGGCCATGCCGGGAATGCGCCGGCCCTTTTGTTATGTCACTCGATCAGATGTGCCCCATCAGCTATGCCACGCGAATTGCTGCGCCTTGCGGGCGGAGCCTTGCGAAAGCACGACATTGACCAGGGCGGGGCCCGGGAACTTCATCGCCTCGTCGAGCGCGCCGCGTATGTCCTTCGGCTCCTTGACGAACAGGCCCTTGCCGCCGAAGGCCTCCATCATCTTGTCATAGCGCGCGCCGTAGATCAGCGCGTTGGGCTTCAGGTTGAACATCGGGTTTTCCGGGATCTCCGGCATGCCGGGGCCGATGCCGCCGTTGTTCAGGACGACGATCTTCACCGGCAGGTTGTAGCGGACCAGCGTCTCCATCTCCATGCCGGAGAAGCCGATAGCCGAGTCGCCCGACAGATGAACGACCGGCCGGCTGGGATCCGACACGGCGGCAGCGATTGCCTGGCCGAGGCCGACGCCCATCGTGCCGTAGGTGCCGGCATTGAGGACGGATCTGGCGTTGAAGCTCGGCAACTGCGTGAGGCCGATATCCATGGTGCCGGCGCCCTCGGCGCTCAGGATCGCGTCCTTCGGCATCCAGGCGGCGACGTCGCGCAAGGCCCTGTAGTAATTGGCCGGTCCCTGGTCGTCGTCGATCTGCGGCTTGATCGTTGCCGCGTTCTCGGTCGCCTTCTTGGTGAGCGCCTGCCGCCACGGCGTGTCCTTGGGATGGAACCACTGGCGGTTGACCAGCGCCTTGTTGAGCTGAGTCATGATGGCCTTGCCGTCACCGACCAGCGCCACCTCCGTCGACTTGTTGTGTCCGATCTCCTCGGGCGCGATGTCGAGCTGGATGACCTTGACGTTCTTGGAGAAGCGCGGCGGCAGGCCGAAATGGAAGATCCAGTTGAACCGCGCCCCCATCAGGAAGATGACGTCGGCCTCCTGCAGCGCCAGCGTGCGCGCCGCTCCGGCGGACAGCGGATGGTCGTCCGGCATCACGCCCTTGCCCATCGGCGAACGCACGAACGGCACCTGGGTTCGCTCGATGAAGGCCCGCACCTCGTCCTCGGCGCGCGACCACGCCATGCCCTTGCCGACGAGCACCAGCGGGCGCTGGGCCTTCTCGAGCAGGTCCAGCGCCGCCTCGACACTCTCCGCCGGCGCCACCATGCGCGGCGGCTCGGGCACGCGCTCGGCCTCGGCGATCTTGTCGAGCTCGCAAGTGCCCCTGATGATGTCGTCGGGCATGTCGAGATAGGTGGCGCCGGGGCGACCGTAGATCGCATTCCGCGTCGCCATCTCGACATAGAAGGGGATGCGGGCCACGCTCTCGATGCCGTGAGCGAACTTGCAGAACGGCGAGGCGATCAGCACCTGCCGCTCTTCCTGGAATGCACCCATGCCGCCGCGATAGGTCTCCGAGGCGCCGCCGATCAGGATCATGGGCCAACAATTCTGCTGGGCATTGGCGAGACCCGACAGGCCGTGCACCACACCGGGGCCGGTGACGGTGACGCAGGCGCCGGGACGGCCCGTAAGATAACCGTAGGCTGCCGCTGCGTAGGCCGCGCTCTGCTCGTTGCGCATGCCGAGGTAGGCGACGCCTTCCTTCTGCGCGGCTGCGGCGATCGCCGTGATCGGAAACCCGACCACTCCGAACAGGTGATCGATACCTTGTTGCTTGAGGCTCCGCGCGATCAGGGTAGCGCCATCGACTTCACTCATGTTTCCCCCTAGTGACCGTCTGACTTTGACGTGAGCTTAGGCATTGTTTGCACGGTCGGGAAAGGGCCCCCACCTCGACGTGCGATACGGCAACGCGAGGTCTGGCATGCGCGCGGATGCATTCGCCGCGGGCTGACCGGGGCCTCGGCGGGCCCAAGACGACATGCCACAAGTGGTGTAGTTGAGCAGTCGAAGCACAGAGGAAGTTTGCACAGAATGGCCATTTATCAGCTCGGCGACCTCGTCCCGGTCATCCCCGCCTCCTGCTACATCGCCCCGGAGGCGACGATCATCGGGCAGGTGACCCTGGGCGAGCGCGTGACCGTCATGTCCGGCGCCGTCATCCGCGGCGACAACGAACCGGTCGTAATCGGTGACGACAGCAACATCCAGGAGGGCTGCGTCCTGCACAACGACCCCGGCCTGCCGCTCACGCTCGGCAAAGGCGTCACCGTCGGCCATCAGGTAATGCTGCATGGCTGCACGATCGGCGACGGCACCTTGATCGGCATCCAGGCCGTGGTGCTGAACAACTCGGTGGTCGGCAAGGACTGCCTGATCGGCGCCGGCTCGGTCATCACCGAGAACAAGAGCTTTCCCGACCGCTCGGTCATCTTCGGCTCGCCGGCCAAGGCGGTGCGCGAGGTGAGCGACGACAATCTGCTGCGCATGCGCTACAGCGCCACGGAGTACGTCAAGCGCGGCCAGCAGTACATGACGGGCCTCAAGCGGATCGGCTAGGCCGTGATCACTTCGTTGGATCATGTCGTCGTCGCCGGCTCGCCCGCCTCGTACGAGACGCTGCTCGGACGGCGCGCGGCGAACGGGAGGCTGCAGACCGGCAATTTCGGCGTGACGTTCGGTGCGGCCGGCGGCGCGCTGTCGTCGATGGTGTTCGCCACCCGCGATCTCGACGAGGCGGCTCGCCTGCTCGAGCGGCGCGCGGTGCCGAGCGAGCGGGCGGACGATCGCCTCGTGCTGTCGCGCGACGCGACGCACGGCGTGCCGATTGCCCTGATCGAGCGCGACCGACCGCCGACACCGTCGCCGCCGACCGTCGACGAAGCCGCGGCGATCCCTTCTCTCGACCACATCGTCGTTCGTACGCCCAATCCCGAGCGCGCCATCGCGCTCTATGCCGGTCGCCTCGGGCTCGATCTCAGGCTCGACCGCAGCAACCCCGATTGGGGCGCCCGCCTGCTGTTCTTCCGCTGCGGCGATCTCGTGGTCGAGATCGCGCACGACCTGAAGAAGGGCGTGTCGGACGGGCCCGACCATCTGTGGGGCCTGTCGTGGCGGGCATCGGACATCGCCAGGGTCAATGCACGACTGAAGAGCGCGGGTGTCGACGTCTCTCCCGTCCGCACCGGCCGCCGGCCCGGCACCGAGGTGTTCTCGGTCAACGGCCACACCGAGGGCGTGCCCACCATCGTGATCGGCCGGGTGAAGCATTGGTGATGCGCGCGGCGTTCGTCCTGCTTTGCCTCCTGGCGGCAGGCTGCGCCGCCGCGCCGCCACCTGCCGTGAAGAACGCGGCCGATCTGCCGCCGCTCGGCCCCTGCCCCGCTTCGTCGTGGAAGCCAGAGGCGCCGCCGCCGACGGCCAGCGCCAAGGTCTCGATGGTCCTGCTGGCCGTGGGCGAATGGGCGCGCTTCGGCCGCCAGGTCGTCGTCCATTCCACCGACCAGCCGCCGCGCACCGAGCAGCAGGGCCTCAAGGAGCGCGAGGCGCCCGAGCGCATCCACGACTATTGGACCAGCGTCGACCGGCCCGACGGCAGCGGCCTCGACGACGTGCCCTGGTCGGCCGCGTTCATCTCCTGGGACATCGCCAGCGCCGGCGTGCCGCGCGACCAGTTCTGCCCAAATGCGCGCCACACGATCTATGTCGAACGAATGGTCGAGCGAGCGCGCCGGCCCGGTGCCGCCTTCGTCGCCCGCCGACCGTCCGAGCGGGCACCGCAGGTCGGCGATCTCATATGCGCTTCGCGTGCAGGCAGCGGCACCACGCTGGACAACCTCAACCGTGGCGCCGGGCATTGCGATATCGTGGTCGAAGTGAAGCCCGGCTGGGTGGCGGCGATCGGCGGCAATGTAGGCGATTCAGTGAGCCGCAGCGTCTTTCCACTGGACGACAATGGATTTTTGACGCCCATATCCGGCCGGCCTGTTTTCACCGTGATAGAAAACCGCCTGCCCTAGTTGGATTACGACAATGTCCTGGCCGTACGACTACATCATCATCGGCGCCGGCTCCGCCGGCTGCACCATCGCCAACCGCCTCGCCGAAGACCTGGCGCTGCGCATCCTGGTCATCGAGGCCGGACCGCCGGACAACCACTTCAAGCTCAAGATGCCGGCGGGCTTCGCCAGCCTCGGCAAGAACTCGCCCTTCAACTGGCACTACGAGACCGTGCCGCAGAAGCACTGCAACGATCGGCGCATGTACTGGCCGCGCGGCAGGACGCTCGGCGGCTCCTCGTCGATCAACGCCATGCTCTACGTGCGCGGCCACGCCTCCGACTACGACCACTGGCGCCAGCTCGGCAACGAGGGCTGGAGCTATCGCGAGGTCCTGCCCTTCTTCAAGAAGGCCGAGCACAACGAGCGCTACGACGACGAGTATCACGGCAGGAACGGCCCGCTGAACGTCGCCGAGCAGAAGGATTCGCTCGAGATCAACGACGGCTTCATCCGCGCCTGCGCCGGCCTCGGTATCCCGCGCAACAACGACTTCAACGGCGCCGAGCAGCACGGTGTCGGCTACTACCAGGTGACGCAGCGCGAGCAGCAGCGCTGGAGCGCCGCCAGCGCCTACCTGCACCCGGCGGTCGAGCGCAACCGCAACAACGTGCACGTCGTCTCCAACGCCCTGGTCGAGCGCATCATCCTCGACCAGGACCGTGCCATGGGGGTGCGCTACGTGGTCGACGGCCGCGACGAGGTCGCGCGCTGCAGCCGCGAGATCATCCTGTCGGGCGGCGCGGTGAACTCACCGCAGCTTCTGATGCTGTCGGGCATCGGGCCGGCCGATCACCTGACGTCGATCGGCATCCGGCCGTTGCACGACTTGCCGGGGGTCGGCGGCAACCTGCAGGACCATCTCGACGCGGCGCTCCTGCAATACGCCAGGTCCGGGACGACCTACGGCCGCTCGAGCAAGCTGTGGGCGCTCTACCAGTACCTCGCCAACAGGAAGGGCCCCGGCACGTCGCCGATCGCCGAATCGGGCGGCTTTCTATACACAAGGCAGGGCCTGAGCGCGCCCGACATCCAGCTCCACTTCCTGCCGGTCATGGTCGTCGATCACGGTCGCACCGAGATGCGCAAGGACGGCTACAGCCTGCACGTCTGCACCCTGCGGCCGGAGAGCCGGGGCACGATCCGCCTCAAGAGCAGCGACCCCAAGGAGCCTCCGCTGATCGACGCCAACTACCTGGCCGAACGGCGCGATCTCGACACGCTGATCGACGGCGTGAAGATGGGACGAGACATCTTCGCCCAGTCGGGCTTCGATCCCTATCGCGCCGATGAGTTCCAGCCCGGCGCGACGGTCAGGACCGACGCCGAGCTCGAGCAGTGGATCCGCGCCAGGTGCGAGACGATCTATCACCCGGCCGGCAGCTGCAAGATGGGGCCCAGCAGCGATCCCATGGCGGTGGTCGACAACCGCTGCCGTGTTCACGGCCTCGTCGGCCTGCGCGTGGTCGACGCCTCCGTGATGCCGACGCTGGTCGGCGGCAACACCAACGCGCCCACGATGATGATCGCTGAGCGCGTTGCCGGCTTCATGCAGGAGCCGTGATGTGAACGAGTACGGCCGCGCGCTCCGTCGATGGCGCCGCCTGCGCGGCGTCAAGCAGAGCCACGCGGCCGAACTCCTGGGCGTCACGCAGGCGACGCTGTCGCGCTGGGAGCGCGGTCATCATCGCCTGCCCGAGGCAGCGGAGCGCAAGCTCGCGCAGCTCCTGCGCGCGCCGCTCGATTCGGCGGGCGATGCCGGACTGCGCCGGCTGGTCGAGAGCTCGACCCAGCAGGTCCATCTGATCTGCGATCTGTCACATCGCCTGCTCGCCGCCTCGCCCGCGCGCGTGACCAGCTGGACGGCCGACATCGCCGAGCTGCGTGGCCGATCGCTGTGGCGCTTCGCCACCGACGAGATCCGCGCCGCCGAGAGCCGACTGGGCGAGCTCGGCTGGTACGACGACGGCGTGGCCCAGATGAGCTTCGACAACGGCGCCAACGACAGTGACGTCGTGCCCATCGAGCCCGGCGTGCTGGTATGGGAGCGCCTGCAGCTCAGCGATGGCACCCTGGCGCGGCTGGTGACGTCGCTCTAAGGACAGCGTCCATCGAATACTTTATTCGTAGGCGATCGGCGCACCCGTCCCTAACGTCGCCGCCATGACGACTTCCTGGTCGCGCATTGCGCTGCTCTACGCTTTCGGGGTGCTGGCGGCGGGCCAGCTCGGCATCGTGCCGCCGCTGGTGCCCGACCTGCAGCGCGACCTCGGCCTGTCGCT
>JAEZIF010000096.1 GCA_023416135.1 Pseudomonadota bacterium | reverse complement strand
TGTCGAGCATGCCCTCGAGCGAGAACTCGCGGCCGATGCCGCTCTGCTTGTAGCCGCCGTAGGACATGCCCGGCACCTGGCCGAGGCCCTGGTTGACCTGCACCCAGCCCGATTCGATGGCGTGCGCCGTGCGCAGCCCCGCGCCGATGTCGTGCGTCCATACGTAAGCCGCGAGGCCGTAATGGCTGTCGTTGGCCATGCGGATCGCCTCAGCCTCGTCGCTCCAGCGGATCGCCACCAGCACCGGCCCGAAAATCTCCTCACGCGCCAGTCGCCAGTCGTTGGAGCGGTCGGCGAACACTGTCGGAATGGCGAAGTAGCCCTCGCTCAGCGGACCGCTCTTGGGGGGCAGGCCGCCGAACACCAGCTTGGCGTCGGAGCGCTTCAGGCCTTCGTCGACATACTTGCAGACCTTGGCGAACTGCTTGTTGTTGATGATGGTGCCGATGTCGGTCTTCTCGTCGAGCGGGTCGCCGATCTTGAGCGACGTTGTCTTCTTCTCGAGCTTGCCGAGGAAGGAATCGAAGATGTCCTCGTGCAGGAAGAGCCGCGAGCCCGCCGTGCAGCTCTGGCTCTGCCGCGTGAAGCGCATGGCGGCGATGATGCCGTCGACCGCCCAGTCCTCGTCGACGTCGGGATAGACGATCGACGGGCTCTTGCCACCGAGCTCCAGGGACACCGGCACGATGCGCTCCGCTGCGGCACGCATGACGATCTTGCCGACCTCCGTCGAGCCCGTGAACGAGAGCTTGCGAACGCCCGGGTGATTGAGCAGCGGTCCACCCACCTCCTCACCGAAGCCGGTCAGCAGGTTCAGCACGCCGGGCGGCAGGAACTGCTGGCAGATCTCGGCCAGCAGAAGCACGCCGATCGGCGCATCCTCGGCCGCTTTCATCACCATGGTGTTGCCCGCGCACAGCGCCGGCGCGATCTTCAGCGCGGCGAGCATGACCGGCGCGTTCCACGGGATGATGGCGCCGACCACGCCCAGCGGTTCGCGGCGCGTGTATGACAGCACATGCTCGCCGAGCGGGATGGTCTCGCCCTTGAGCTCGCTGCCGAGCCCCCCGAAGTAGCGGAAGATGTCGGCGGTGAGGTTGGCTTCGCCGCGGGCCTGGGTGCGCAGCGCATTGCCCGTCTCGAGTGCGATGGTGCGTGCCATCTCCTCGGTGCGCGCCTGCAACGCCTCGGCGATCTTCAGCAGCACCTTGCCGCGCTCGCGCGGCGGCACCTTGCGCCATTCGGCAAAGGCCTTGGTGGCGGCCACGACAGCGCGATCGACGTCGGCCGCGTTGCCGCGCGGCACCTCGGCGCCCGCGGTCTTCTTGGCAGGATTCTCGACGGTGAGGCGCGCGCCCGAAGCGCTGTCGCCCCATTGGCCGCCGATCAGCATGCCCTTCGGGGAAACGGAGTGAGCCTGCGGATTGGTCTGTGTGGCGCTCATCGACATGCGGGGTCCTCCGGTTACCAAAAACGGCCCGGAGTTTGGCCCGCATGTCGTGACGCTACAAGCTGGGCCGCCCCTTCTACGCCGCCTGAGCGAGCGGTGTCGCCAGCGCCTCTTCCGCACTGAGCGTGCGCGCAACGGCATGGACGGTCGCGGCGATGCGGACCGCAGCCTGGATCTGCTCGGCGGAAAGGCCGTGCTCGCGGCAGACCTTTTCGTGCGCTTCCAGGCACATGCCGCATCCGTTGATGGCCGAAACCACCAGCGACCACAGCTCGAAGTCGACTTTGTCGACGCCGGGCTTGGCCATCGCGGTCATGCGCAGCTTGGCCGGCAAAGTCTTGTAGTCAGCCGCGTGCACGAGGTGCACGAAGCGATAGTAGATGTTGTTCATCGCCATCAGCGAGGCCGCAATCTTGGCGGCATTCAGCGCCTCAGGCGTGAGCTCGGGGCCGAAAACGTCGACCACGGCCCGCGTAGTCGGCGCATGATTGGCCGCAAGCGCGGCAGCCACGAAGCTGCCGGCCTTCTGCTGCGGGCTGAGAAGCTGCTCGGACGCCAAGCTCGAAAGGTTGAGCTTGATGTCGCGGGCATACTCCGGCAGCCGATCCTTCAGGGCGTCCAGAGACATGGCTTTCTCCTCAAGCTGCCTTCAGAACGTCGTCACCCTTCTGCCAGTTGCAGGGGCAGAGCTCGTCGGTCTGCAGGGCGTCGAGGACGCGCAGGACTTCCTGCGGATTGCGGCCGACCGACAGGTCGTTCACCGACACGAAGCGGATGATGCCCTCGGGATCGACGATGAAGGTGGCGCGCAGGCAGACGCCCTCACCCTTGTCGAGGATGCCGAGCTCCTGCGACAGCTCACGCTTGATGTCGGCCAGCATGGCGAACGGCAGGGCCTTCAGGTCGGCATGGTTCTGGCGCCAGGCGAGATGCACGAACTCCGAATCGGTCGAGACGCCGTAGACCACCGCGTCACGCTCGGCGAATTCCTTGTTGATCTTGCCGAAGGCCGCGATCTCGGTCGGACAGACGAAGGTGAAGTCCTTCGGCCAGAAGAACACGACCTTCCACTTGCCGGCGTCACTCTTGTCGGACACCTGCCTGAAGGCCGTCTTCGGGTCGGTGCTCACCACCGCCTTGAGGTCGAAGGAAGGAAACTTGTCGCCAATGGTCAGCATGAAACGCTCCGGAAAAACAGATTAGAACGTTTCTAAATATGCTGCGCCTGCGCTGAATTGCAAGTCATTCGCAGAACTATTTCAAGGAAATAATTTATACCTTCTTTTTCAACGGCTTACGTTTCTGCTTCGCTGTCATCTCGCCGTACTTCATGCCCTCCAGCTTGATGCCGTCGGGGTCGAGGAAGAATACGGCGTAATAGTCCTCGTAGTACTCGTCGGCCGGGTCGACGATCTTTACGCCCTCTTCCTCGAGCCATGCCTGCAGGGCATCGACGTCCTTCCGGTTGCGCAGTTCGAAGGCATAGTGGTGCAGGCCGACATCGCCGATGCGGTAGGTCTTGCGCCCCTCGGCTGGCGCGATCCAGTAACGCGTCTTGCCGTTTGTCCAGCCGATAGTGCTGGGATACTCGTCCGAGATTTCGAAGTCCAGGAACTCGAACAGGCGGCCGTAGAAGGCCTTCGACTTTTCATAGTCTTTGACGCGGATGGAAATGTGGTCGATGCCGACCACCTTGCAGACGGGCTTGGCCATGGCGTCTCTCCAATTCCTGTGGTCACAACGGCACGGATATTGGATTGTTGCCCGACGGACAAAGTGAACGGGGCAAGGTCATGGGCGCATTATCCAAGACGCTGGGCGTGTTGGTGCTGGCCAGCATCGCATCGTTCGGCGAACGGGCCTCGGCCCAAACGATCGACCAGTTGCGTAGCAGCAAGACGCTGCGCATCGCCTACGGCGCCGACTCGCCGCCCTTCTCGTACGTTCCGCCCGGCAGCGCTGCGACCGCCGCCCCGCAGGGCTATTCCGTCGATCTCTGCCGTGCCGTCGCCGACAAGCTCAAGGTCCAGCTCAACATCCCCGACCTGAAGCTCGTCTATGTGCCGGTGACGTCGGCTGACCGGTTCGACGCAATTACCGGCAACAAGGCCGACATGTTGTGCGAGTCTTCAACAGCGACGCTGCAACGCCGCGCCATCGTGGATTTCTCCATCCCGATTTTCATCGATGGCGCCAGCTTCGCGATAGGCCCCAACGGTCCACGCGATGTAGGCCAGCTCGCCGGCAAGAAGGTCGCCGTGCTGCCGGGCACGACCACCGAGCAGGAGCTGCGAAGGGCGCTTGGCGGCACGCGCATCGACGCCGAAATCGTGCTGGTTAAGACCAACCAGGAAGGCGTCGAGATGGTCGAGAAGGGTCAGGTCGCAGCCTACTTCGCCGACCGCGCGACCCTCACCTTCCTGCTCCGCAAGGAGAAGCAGTTCGCCAACCTGCTCATGGCCGACACCTATCTCAGCATCGAGCCGATCGCCTTGGCGCTGCGGCGCGGCGACAGCGACTTCCGCCTCGCGGTCGACATGGCGCTGAGCCGCATTTATCGCCAGGGGCAGATCGTCCAGGTCTTCAAGGGCGCCTTCGGCCCGCTCAATACGCCCAGCCAGCTTCTGGCGGCGCTCTATCAGATCTCGGCCTTGCCGGACTGACCGACAAAGGCCATCTCCTCCATCATGCGTTTGTCAGTTCTCGATCAGTCGATCGCCGTCGCCGACCGCCCCCAGGACCAGTCGATCCGCAACACCGTGGCGCTCGCCAGGCACTGCGAAGCTCTCGGTTACGAGCGGTTCTGGGTCTCCGAACACCATAACCACCCGACGATCGTGGGCACTGCGCCCGAGATCGTGATCGCGGCCATCGCCGCCACCACGGATCGCATCCGCATCGGAAGCGCCGGCATCATGCTGCCGCACTATTCGCCGTTCAAAGTGGCCGAGGTGTTCCGCGTGCTCGATGCGCTGGCGCCGGGCCGTATAGACATGGGGCTGGGTCGTGCGCCGGGCTCCGACGGCCGCACCGCCTTTGCCCTCAATCCTGCGGCCAACGAGCGGCCGGAACATTTCCCCGCCGACGTGCGCGACCTGCTGGCGTGGGTGCATGGCGAACCTCTCGTCGATCGCCATCCCTTTGCCGCCGTAAAAGCCTTCCCGCAAACCGACACCGCGCCGGAGGTCTGGATCCTCGGCAGTTCCGACTACGGTGCCCAGGTCGCCGCCTTGTTCGGCCTGCCCTACTGCTACGCTTGGTTCTTCAGCGACGGCGCCGGCGGCGAGCGCGCCATAAAACTCTACAAGGAGAAGTATCGCCCGAGCGCACGCCACCCCGAGCCGCGCTCGGGCCTCTGCGTCTGGGCACTGGCGGCCGAGACCATGGAGGAAGCGCAGTACCATTTCACGTCACGCGCGCTGTCGCGCATGAATCGCGACCGTGGAATCCTCGTGCCGCTCGATGCACCCGACGTCGCCGCCAAGGCACTCGAAGCCTATGACCACAACCGCGTCGAGCGCTTTCGCCGCGATTCCTTCGTCGGAACCGGGCCCGAGGTCGCCGAACGCATCGAAGCGCTGAAGAACCATGTCGGCGTCGACGAGATGGCCGTCGTCACCTGGACCCATGACGAGGAGGTGCGGCGGGCGAGTTACACGCATCTCGCCCGCGCCATGGGTTTTGCGCCGAAGGCTTAGCGCGCTTCCGTCCAGCTTTCCGAGAACGCCAGCGCGCAGGTGCTGAAGGGTCGGCCCTCGCGCTCGCGCTTCCACGGCGTGCCGCGTGCCTGATTCCCGTTGATGGTGAGGCGTGCTCCCATGGCCGGAACCAGCACGGTGCAGACGCCGTATTGCCGGTTCTGCGGCGGCTGGTTGGGCTCGGTATGGATCAGCAGCGGCTCGCCGATGTCGTGCCAGGTCATGGCGACGTCGGCGTCGTGGGCCTTGATGTGCTCGGTCCAGAAGTAACGCGGATCGCCCGACTTGGAGAAGCTGGCGTCGATCACCGGGATGGTCGTGTCCTTCAGCTCGGCATTGAGCATGCCCTGCACGGTCTGCTGCAGCCAGCGCGCCATCGCGATGTTGTCGGAATAGATCCGCCAATGGCCATGCGTCAGCTCGCTCTTGACATAGAGCACGTGCCCGGGACCCGCCGGGCAGAAAAGGATTCGCCAGTAGCTGGCGTCGGTCGAATTGGGATCACCGTCCTTCTCGGACAGGCGAATGAACGGGTTCTCCCCGGTCAGGATCAAACGATGCGGATCTGCGACAGGCATTTCTGTTCCCCCTCCGGAACCGGCCGACCCAAGTCGGCGCTTTCGACGGTTGCGGGCAAGAAGCCTAGCAGGAGGCCGCAAGAATGGGCGAATTGTTTCGCAGCGCTGCCAGGCACGCACTCGGCCGCCACAACACGCGCGCCCCGAGCCGGCTCGGCAGATTGACCGCCTCGCCAGCCGGTCGCGCCGCAGGTGCAGCCGCAACGCCAGGCCGCGCAGCAGCAGCAAACTGCGTCCGAGCAGCCCGACCAGGCGCAGTCGCCCCGTCCCTCACCTCAGCAGCGCGGCGACAACTAGATGTGAGCTTTCAATAGGTTGTCCATCCGGCTCAGGCCGAGGAAGCTGATGTTGTCGAGATGTCAACGATCCTTGGAGGAGAGCCGCATGGACATCCATAAGAATGCCCGTCTGACACCGCACGGTCGAGAGCGCCTGGCCCAAATGATCGTCAGTGGGCAAACGCCGGAGGCCGCCAGTGAAGCCGCAGGCGTTTGCCCTCGCACCGGCCGCAAATGGCGTGATCGCTTCGAGCAGGAAGGCCTGGCCGGCCTGCAGGATCGCAGCTCGCGGCCCAAGCGGTTGCGCCAGCCGACCCCTCCGGAGGTGGTCGAGCGCATCGCCAGCCTGCGCCGCCAGCGCATGCCCGGCCAGGAGATCGCCACCACCGTCGGCGTCTCGCCGGCGACGGTGAGCCGCGTGCTCAAGCGCCTGGGGTTGAGCAAGCTGAGCGCCCTGGAACCAGCCGAGCCACCCCGCCGATACGAGCGCGAGCAGCCCGGCGAGATGATCCACATCGACATCAAAAAGCTCGGCAAGTTCAATCACATAGGCCACCGCATCACCGGCGACCGCCGCGGCCA
>JAEZIF010000085.1 GCA_023416135.1 Pseudomonadota bacterium | reverse complement strand
GGGCTGAACTGGTCGTGGGAGTCGTTCGGACAGTATCTCGACGCGCTCGATGCCCGGCCACGCGACATGGATCTCGGCGCCCAGCTACCGCACGGCGCGCTGCGTGTGTTCGTCATGGGCGAGCGTGCCGCGCGCCTGGAGGAGGCGACCGCGGAAGAGGTCGCCGAGATGAGAGCGCTAACGGCCGAGGCCATGCGCGTGGGCGCGCTCGGCTTCTCGACCTCGCGCACGCTCAACCATCGCACCGTGAAGGGCGATCCGACGCCGTCGCTGCGCGCCTCGGAGGCCGAGCTCCTGGGAATCGCTCTCGGAATGAAGGATGCGGGCGCGGGCGTCATCGAATTCATCTCCGACTTCAACACACCCAATCCCGAGAGCGAGTTCGAGATGATCGACCGCCTGCTCACGGCATCGGGCCGGCCCTTCTCGGTGTCGCTGGCACAGCGCCATTCCAAGCCCGAGAGCTGGCGCCGCCTGCTCGGCCTGGTCGAGGGGCTGGCGACCAAGGGCCATGCCGCCAAGGCGCAGGTGGCGCCGCGGCCGATCGGCGTGCTGCAGGGACTGCAGGCAAGCCGGATCCCGTTCTCGATGTGCCGCTCTTACAAGGCGATCCAGCACAAGAGCGTGGCGGAGCGGCTCGCGATCATGCGCGACCCTGCCTTCCGCGAGAAGCTTCTCGCCGAGGCGCGCGAGCCGCTGCGCTCCGACATGGCGGCGCGGCTCACCGACTACGATCGCATGTTCCCGCTCGGCGATCCGCCGGACTACGAGCCGGCCGAGGAGAGCTCCCTCGGTGCCCGCGCGCGGCGCGAGAACCGCGATCCGCGCGAGGTCGTCTACGACTACCTGATCGAAGGCGAGGGCAAGAACTTCATCTTCGCGCCCTTCGCCAACTTCGCCGCCTACAATCTCGACTGTTGCAGCGAGATGATGCAGAGCCCACACACCCTGATCGGGCTGGGAGACGGCGGCGCGCATGTCGGCCTGATCTCGGACGGTTCGTTCCCGACCTCGCTGCTGGCCCACTGGGGCCGCGATCGCACCTCGGGCCGCCTCGATGTTTCGTGGCTGGTCAAGCGCCAGACGCTCGACAATGCCAGGGCGGTCGGCCTCGACGACCGCGGCCGGATCGCGGCGGGTTACAAGGCCGACCTCAACGTCATCGATTTCGACAGGCTGCGCGTCGAGGCGCCGGTGATGAAGTGGGACCTGCCGGCGGGCGGCAAGCGCCTGCTGCAGAAGGCGCAGGGCTACCGCGCCACCATCGTATCGGGCGCGGTCACCTATCGCGACGGAGAGGCGACGGGGGCGCTGCCCGGCAAGCTGGTGCGCGGGGCGCAGGCCGTCATCGCGTGACCAGGACGATGCCCGCTACCACCAACCCGATGCCGATCAGATGAACCGGCGGCAGGCGCTCGTGGAAGGCGAGCGCCGCTGCGAAGGTGATGAGGGCGAAGCTGGCGCCCGTGAACACGGGATAGGCGACGGAGAGCGGGATCGCCTTGATCGACCGCGCGAACAGGAAGGTGTTGGCGGCGCCGAGCATCAGGCCAATCGCGAAGATCGGCCACCAGACACGCGGCACGGCGTCGGCGATCGACCTGTAGACGAGATACGCCGCGACGTTGAAGACCACGGCGCTGCCGAGTTGAACGTAGGCTGTAGGCATGGCGTTCCTCTCACAGCGCGATCGGCAGTGTCTCCAGGCCACGCAGGGTGAAGGTGGGCCGTCGCGTCGGCGGCGCCGCCAGTTCCATCGTGGGAAAGGCTTCGAGCAGGGCCTTGAAGGCTACGACGCCCTCCATGCGCGCCAGCGCCGCGCCCAGGCAGTGATGGATGCCGCCGCCGAACGCGACGTGCTTGCGGGCGTCGCGGGTGACATCCAGCCGATGCGGCTCGGGGAAGGCCGCGGGATCGCGATTGGCCGCGCCCAGGATCAGCAGGAGTTCGTCTCCCTTGCTGACCTTGTGGCCGAACAGGTCGAGATCCTCCATGGCGACGCGCTGGTTGATCTGCACCGGCCCGTCGAAGCGCAGGAATTCGTCGACCGCCGGGCCGATGAGGTCGGGCCGCTGGCGCAGCAGGGCGAGTTGGTCGGGCGCCCGCAGCAGCGCCAGCGCGCCGTTGCCGATCAGGTTCACCGTCGTCTCGTGGCCTGCCACCAGCAGAAGCTGGGCGAGCGAGACGATTTCGCCGGCCGTGATGCTGTCGCCGTCGACATCGACGGCGGCGAGCGCCGATAGAAGATCGTCGCCCGGCTTGCGCCGGCGCTCCGCCAGGAGCTCGCCGATGTAGGTCTGGATGCCCTGGCGTGCGTCGGCGATCGCGGCTTCGACCTCCGCTGTGCGCAGGATCGAGGGATCGACGGAACGGGCGATGCCACGCGACCAGTCGGTGAAGATCGCCTCGTCGCGCGCCGGCACGCCCAGGAGCGTGCAGATGACGCGCACCGGCAAGGGATAGGCGAAGGCCTCGATCAGGTCGACCGTGCCGCGTTGCCGGGCCATGGCGTCGATCAGCTCGTTGGTGATCCCCTCGGTGGCGGCGCGCAGGTCCTCCATGCGCCGCGGGGTGAAGGCACGGGCGACCAGACCGCGCAGCCGCGTGTGGTCCGGCGGGTCCATGAACAAGAGACTGCGCACGCGGTTGGGATCGGATTTTCTGCCGGCCTTGGTCGCCGCGTGTTGCACCTCGTCGGTCGACAGTCGCGGGTGGCGCAGCATGGTCGCCACCTCGGCGTGACCGAGGGCGAACCAGATCGTGTCGGCGACGCGCAGCAGCGGGGCGCTGCCGCGGAAGCGTTCATAGAAGGGGTACGGGTCCTCCCGGAAGGCGGGCTTCATCGCCTCGAGAAAGAAGTTGTCGGCCATGGTCGGGACGGTCGTGAGCTGGGTCATGACAGGCCTCTTGTGCAATTCGATACAATCATGTATCGAATTGAAAATGGGCTAGATTTCCCGCGCATGTCAAGAGTAAGAACCCGACCGACTCGCGAGGAAACGCGGGAAAAGCTGTTCCAGGCCGCCGCCGAGGTGTTCGAGGAGCACGGCATCGGCGCTGCCAGCATCGAGGCGATCGCCGCCGCCGCCGGGCTGACGCGCGGCGCCTTCTATTCCAACTTCGCCGACAAGGACGAACTGATCATCGCCATGCTGGAGGATCACGTCGATCGTTCCATCCGGCATCACCGCGAGCTTCTGGCGCAGCACCGCACGCCGGAGGGCTTCATCGCGGCGCTCGGCGCTTCCGACCGCAACCGCCGCGATCCGCTCGGCCGTGCGCCGCTCTTGCATATCGAGCTGATCCTGTTCGCCGCCCGTTCCGAGCGCCGTCGCCCCGAACTCGCCAAGCGCCTGCGCGCCCGACGTGCCCTGGTCGCGGAAATCCTGTCCGGGATCGGCTTCACCGATCCCGAGCAGGGCAGCGCCATGCTGCTGGCGCTCGAGGACGGTTTCAGGCTGCACCGCCTGATCGATCCAGCCTCGACGCCGGCCGACAGCTTCGTGCGCTCGATCGGTGAGCTGCAGAGGCTAAGGGCAGTGAAGGAGTGAAGGCTCAGTCGGTGGCCTTGAATGCCGTTGCCTTGATGATTTGAACCAGCGCTCCTGCCCGGCCTTGGGGAACGCGGGCGACGCAACCAGGCCATTTCCAGCCTCCAGGTGCGTCTTTGCCTTTGGGCGAGCCTGGGGACTGGGGCCGGCAGGCGCCAGAGGCCTGTTGACCAAAATCAATGAATTGCGCCAAGACGGCTCGTTAGCTTGATCCGTCGAGCGGGGGGATCACCATGGCCAAGGATGCCGGCGAGAAACTGAAGCGCAAGGAATACGAGAAGGAGCTCGACAAGCTCCAGGTCGAGCTCTGCCATCTGCAGGACTGGGTCAAGGCGACCGGCGAGCGGATCGTGATCGTGCTCGAGGGCCGCGATGCCGCCGGCAAGGGCGGGCTGATCAAGGCGATGACCGGGCGCGTGAGCCCGCGCGTGTTCCGCGTGGTCGCGCTTCCGGCGCCCTCGGACCGGCAGAAGACCCAGATGTACATGCAGCGCTACATCGAGCACCTTCCGGCCGGCGGCGAGATCGTGATCTTCGACCGCAGCTGGTACAACCGGGCCGGCGTCGAATACGTCATGGGCTTCTGCACGTCCGAGCAGCACGAGCGGTTTCTCGAGCTCTGCCCGTCCGTCGAGCGCTACATCGTCGACGGCGGCATCAGGCTGCTCAAGCTCTGGCTGGAAGTCGGCCAGAAGGAGCAGGAGCGGCGCTTCACGGCACGCATCGACGATCCGATCCGGCAGTGGAAGCTGAGCCCGATGGATCTCGAATCCTTCAAGCGCTGGTATGAATATTCCAAGGCGCGCGACATGATGCTGGACCGCACCGACACCGACGTCGCTCCCTGGCACATCGTGCGCACCGACGACAAGCGGCGTGGTCGGCTGAACGCCATCTCCCACATCCTGGCGCAGATTCCCTACAAGCGGATCGAGAAGGCCAAGGTCAAGTTGCCGTCGCGTTCGGACAAGCGGCATTATGACGATCAGGCGACGCTGAAGGGCCGCCGCTTCGTCAATGAACTATACTGATGGACGGCAGGAGGACGTCATGAAGCTGCTCACGGTCAAGGAACTGCAGGCCAGGATCGCAGAGGCGGAAGGGGCCAAGGCCTCAGCTGCGCTCAAGGCGCAGCATGCGGAAGAGGAGGAGAAGCGCGCCCTGCTCGAGCGGTTGAGCAAGCCGTCTGGGCTGAGCGACGACGAAGTCATGGAAAAGGCCTCGATCATCATCAAGCGCGCGGGCGAGAACGGCCAGATGTTCGTGCAGGTCTTCCGCTTCCCTCATTCGCTCTGCACCGACAACGGCCGGGCGATCAACCAGGCCGAGACCGGCTGGGAGACGACGCTGACCGGCATTCCGCGAGAGATCTACGATTTCTGGAAACGCCAGCTCCAGCCGCGCGGCTATCACATCCGCTATGAGACCATCAATTATCCGGGCGGCATGCCGGGCGATGTCGGCATCATCCTGAGCTGGGGCTGACACGCGGTTGGAGCGGAATGAGATCAGGTGGCACCGCGTACGCGGCTCCGCCTGATCTCATTCGCGCGCCCGGGCGGTGCCTGCCTCACCGGGCATGATGGGTCCAGGTGAATCCACCTGGACCCATCATGCTATAGGTCAGGCCGCAGCCATTGTGGTAACCTGCGGGCGTGAACTTCACGGTGCCTCCCCGCCAGTCCCGGGGTGTAGCGGTTCCGGGGCTGAAGTCGCTAGCTTCCCTGCCATGCGACCGCTGTGTCGGCAGGTCGCTGAATCTTTGCAAGCCTCTGAACGATGCCCGCCTTCGCCGACTGCTGGCGCTTGGCGGGATCCGCCATTGGAAGCGCCACGAAACGCTGTTCCGTGCCGGCGATGCGATGGCGTCGTTCTTCAAGATTCGCAAGGGCATCGTGGCGGTTTCGCGCGCGCTCGACGACGGCCGCCGGCAGATCGTCGCCGTGCGCGCGCCGGGCGACTGCGTCGGCTATCTCGACAATGACGGCAAGTACGCCTTCGAGGGCGAGGCGCTGACCGACGTCGAGGCGTGCGCCTTCGATCGCCGCGGTTTCGATGCCTTCGCCGCCGATCATCCCGATCTCGCCGCGGCGGTGACGGAGGCGCTGTCGAGCGCTCTCAAGCAGACCGGACAGGCCATGCTGGTGCTCGGCCAGCTGAAATCGACCGAGCGCGTGGCACATTTTCTCTGCGAGATCGACGCGCTGTACCAAGACCGCCACATCGGCGGCACACCTCTCGTCCTGCACATGAGTCGCGGCGAGATCGGCGATTATCTCGGCCTCACCATCGAGACGGTGAGCCGCAGCATGGGCAAGCTGAAGAAGCGCGGGCTGATCGGTCTCGTCGGCAGCGACGGCGTCGTTGTGATCGAGAGCGCGAAGCTGCGCGAAGTGGGCAAGGTGGGCGAGGCGCCGGTGAGGGCGGACGCCGCCGCCTTCTAACCTCTTGCCTGCCGATAGACCAGCATCGTGCCGCGGCCGGCGGGGATCGCGGTGATGATGGTGCCGCGGCGCTCGTCCCGCCACACACGCTGCGCTTCGTCGGCGGGCTTGCCGTGGACGCCTTGCAGCAGCCCCGCCAGGAGCGCCGGATCGGAATCGGCAAAAAGGACGACCGTCTGGACGAGCTTGTCGCCATCGAACGCGAAGGATGTCGATGCCGGCATGCCTACCATCGTCAGGCGCTCGACGAAGAGGGAAGGCTGCACGCAGCCGTGCGGCGGGGCGTATCGCCGTCGCCAGAAGCAAGGCGAGGACAGGCGAGCGCATGTCCTAAAGTAGCTTTTTGGCTGAAGTGTAACCACTCGGCCGCTGTCCGATCGCATCGCAGCGCGCTCAGCGGCCGACCTCTTCATAGCTCGTGAAGCGGATCGTGTCGGGGTCCTGTGACAGCAACGGCGCCAGGATATCGTTCTCCCAGACCTGCCGGCTCGGCGGATACTGCGACGGCGGGAGCGGCGCCTCAGGCGCTCCCCACAGGCTTTCCCACGCCTCGCGGCTTTCGAAGATCCAGACCGCGGCGTAGGCGCCGCGCCGGGCGCCTTTCACGCCGCGCAGGAAATGATGCCCGCAGAGGCCCGGCAGGTCGAAGAGACCGCGCCGCTCGGCCTCGCCGAGGGCGCGTTCGAAATCGGCTGCGTCCACGCCGGGCCTCAGCGCGTATTCGTGGACGCTGACGACCCGGGGCATCAGTCACCCCGGATGTCGTTCTCCTTGATGACTTTGAACCAGCGGTCCTGCTCGCTCTTCTGGTAGGCGGCGAAGTCTTCGGGCGAGCTCGTCAGGACCTCCATGTTGAACTGCTCGATGAACTTTTGCGTCACGTCGGGCGAGCGCACCGCCTTGGTGATCTCGGCGTGCATGCGATCGGCGATCGGCTTGGGGACCCCTGCCGGGGCATAGACCCCCCACCACGAGTAGGACGGGAAGGCCTTGATGCCCTGCTCGGCGAGCGTCGGCGTGTCGGCGAGCGCCGGCGTGCGCGCTTCGCCGGTGACGGCGATCGCCCGGATCTTGCCGGCGCGGATGTGCGGGCTGAACGAGGTCAGGCTCGAGATGCCGATGTCGGTGACGCCGGCCAGCAGGTCCTGCACCAGCGGACCGCCGCCCTTGTAGGGGATCAGATTGATCTTCAACCCGTTCTCCTTGTTGATCAGGGTCGCCAGCACCAGCGCCTGGCTGCCTCCCAGCACTCCGAAACTCACCTTCTCGGGCCGCGCCCTGGCGTCGGCCGCTACTTCGGCGAAGGTCTTGTAGGGCCGGTCGGGATGTGCCGCGATCACCTGCGGCGTGCGCCCGATCAGCATGACGTTCATCAGCTCGGAGTCCTTGTAGGGGATCGAGGGAGCGAACGCCGGGTTGAGGATGTGGCTATCGAAGGTCACCATCCAGGTCTGGCCGTCGGGCGGGGACTTGGCGGCGATCGAGGCACCGACGACGCTGGCGCCGCCCGGCTTGTTGTCGACGATGACCTGCCAGCCGGTCTGGTCGACCAGCTTGGCCTGGATGAGGCGGGCCACCGGGTCGGTCGAGCCGCCCGGCGGGAAGGGAACGATGATCTTGATCGGTCCTTTCGGCCAGTCTCCGGCCTGAGCGAGGTTTTGCGCCTTGACGATGGCGGGCGCGGCGAGTGCGGAGGCGGTGCTGCCGATCAGCACCGCGCGGCGTCGAAGAATAGTCATGTCTGCCTCCCTGGCGTTTGTTGGCGCGGAGCCTAGGGACGCGTGGCGGCCGTGCAAGCCCCTACTTCGGGCATTTTTGCGGCTGGGTCCGATCTGGTGTGGAACGCCGTCGTTTCCCGCATGTTGCTGGTGAAAAGCACGATGCGCCGGATCGATAAAGTCAGGTTCGCCTCCGCAATAGCGGCAAGCAGGACATGGATGGCTTTTGCCGCGGGTCGCGGTGGTCTCCGCCTTCGAGCCCGAATGGAAGCTGTTGAAGGCCAGCATGAGTGACGCCCGGAGCCACACCACCAACGGCGTGGAGTTCGTTACCGGCAGCCTGGCCGGCCGCAGGGTGGTGCTGTTCCTGAGCGGCGTCAGCATGGTGAACCCCGCCATGACCACGCAGCTCGCCCTCGATCGGTTCGACGTCACCAGCATCGTGGTGACCGGCATCGCCGGTGGCGTCGACCCAGCCCTGCAGATCGGCGACGTCACGGTGGCCGCGCGATGGGGCCAGTACCTCGAGGCCGTGTTCGCGCGTGAAACCGACGGCAAGTTCCTTCCGCCGCCCTGGGCGAAGAGCCGGTTCCCAACTTCGGCATGATCTTCCCGGCCGAGGTCGGGGTGCGCAGTGCCAAGGGCTCGCTGGAGAATCGGTTCTGGTTCGAGGCCGATGCCGACATGCTGGATGCCGCCGGGAAGATCGGCGCCGTCGGCTTGAAGCGCTGCACGGGCGAACTGGCCTGCCTGCCCGGAGCGCCGCGCCTCGTCGTCGGCGGCAACGGCGTGTCGGGCGCGGCCTTCGTCGACAATGCGGCTTTCCGCCAGTATGTGTTCAAGACCTTCAACGCCCAGGTGCTGGACATGGAAACGGCTGCCGTGGCCACGGTCGCCTTTGCCAGCGGCGTGCCGTTCATCGCCTTCCGCAGCCTCTCGAACCTCGCGGGCGGGGATCAGGGCGCCAACGAGATCCGTACGTTCTTCCAGCTCGCGTCGGACAATTCTGCCGCCGTGGTGCAGCGTTTCCTGGCGCTCTGGACGCCGCCCCGGTGATCGCCTAAGTACCCTCGCACCATGTCCATGATCAAAGGCGAAACCGGCGATTGGGAAATCGTCCTGGGGCTGGAAGTCCATGCCCAGGTAATCTCCGACGCCAAGCTGTTCTCCGGCGCGCCGACTGCGTTCGGCGCCGATCCCAACACCCAGGTGTCGCTGGTCGACGCCGCCATGCCCGGTATGCTGCCGGTGATCAACAAGCGCTGCGTCGAGCAGGCGGTGCGGACCGGGCTGGGGCTGAACGCCAAGATCAACCTGCGCTCGGTCTTCGACCGCAAGAACTACTTCTATGCCGACCTGCCGGCGGGCTACCAGATCTCCCAGTACAAGGACCCGATCGTGGGCGAGGGCGAGATCGAGATCGACCTGGCCGACGGCAGGTCGCGCAAGGTCGGCATCGAACGCCTGCATCTGGAGCAGGACGCCGGCAAGAGCCTGCACGACCAGCATCCCAGCGAGACCTATGTCGACCTGAACCGGTCGGGCGTGGCGCTGATGGAGATCGTGAGCAGGCCCGACATGCGCTCGGCCGACGAGGCGGCGGCCTACCTCGCCAAGCTGCGCTCGATCGTGCGCTATCTCGGCACCTGCGACGGCAACATGGACGAAGGCTCCATGCGCTGCGACGTCAACGTGTCGGTGCGCAAGCCCAACGGGCCGCTCGGCACGCGCTGCGAGATCAAGAACGTGAACTCGATCCGCTTCGTGAAGCAGGCGATCGAGTACGAGGCGCGTCGCCAGGTCGAGCTGATCGAAGGCGGCGGCACCGTCGTGCAGGAGACGCGCCTGTTCGATCCGGGCCGCGGCGAGACGCGCTCGCTGCGTTCCAAGGAGGACGCGCACGACTATCGCTACTTCCCCGATCCCGACCTGTTGCCACTGGTCCTGGCCAAGGACTATGTCGAGAAGATCAAGGCGAGCCTGCCCGAGCTGCCTGACGCGCGGAAGAACCGCTACATGAAGGATTACGGCCTGTCGCTCTACGACGCCGGCGTGCTGATCGCCGAGAAGGAGACGGCCGAGTATTTCGAGACGGTCGCCAAGGGGCGCGATGCCAAGCAGGCCGTGAACTGGGTGACCGGCGATCTGTTCGGCATGCTGAACCGGCGCGGCGTCGCGATCACCGAATCGCCCGTGAGTGCCGCCAGTCTCGGCAAGCTGCTCGACCTCATCGCCGACGGCACGATCTCCGGCCGCATCGCCAAGGACCTGTTCGTCGCCATGGAGGAGACGGGCAAGGATCCGTCCGCGCTGGTCGAGGAGCGCGGCCTGAAGCAGGTGACCGACACCGGCGCCATCGAGGCGGCCATCAAGGCGGTGATCGACGCCAATCCGGGCCAAGTCGCCGCTTACAAGGCGAAGCCGACGCTGTTCGGCTGGTTTGTCGGCCAGGTGATGAAATCGACCGGCGGCAAGGCCAATCCCAAGGTCGTCAACGAGCTGCTGAAGAAGGCCTTGGACGCCTGAATCTAGCTCCTCCTCGCCAGCAAAGCTGGGAGGGGGCTCGTTAGCGACCGACGAACCGTACCCCGCGCGACGTCGAACGTCCCCCGCGGAGCAGGCGGAGCGGCGGATTGACCGTGCGCCACGGTCGGACCGCAAAGCAGGACGAGAAGGAAAGCGGACGCAAGGCGCGTGCCGGGAATCATCCGTGCTAGGCTTTCACCGCGAAAGCGAGGAAGCGAATGACGGCGAAGCTGTACGCCTTGACCTGCGGCCGCCTGGTCGGTCGCCTGAAGGACATGATCGAAGGCGAGGACGGCCAGGTGGCGTTGCCCATCCCGTCCTATCTCATCGAGCATCCCAAGGGACGCGCCCTGTTCGACACCGGCATGCATCCGCAATGCCGCACCGACGCCGCCGGACGACTCGGCGAGCGGGTTGCCCGCATCTTCGGTTTCGAGCAATACGGCGCCGAGGACGACGTGAAGTCGCGCCTGGAATCGATCGATCGCGATCCGGGCAGGGTCGACTACATCGTGAACTCACATCTTCACTTCGACCATGCCGGCGGCAACGAGCTGGTGCCCAATGCGACGATGGTCGTGCAGAAGCGCGAATGGCAGGCGGCACAGGATCCCGAGACCGCCGCCAAGGTCGGTTTCTTCCGCGCCGACTTCGATCACGGTCATCCGGTGAAGCAGGTCGAGGGCGAGCACGATCTGTTCGGCGACGGCAGCGTGGTTTGCATCCCGACCTACGGTCACACGCCCGGTCATCAGTCGCTGAAAGTGCGCACGGAGCGGGGTGAGGTCGTGATCACGGGCGATTCCTGCTACTTCTGTCGCACTCTGCGCGAGCGAAGGCTGCCGCGCTTCGTCTACGACCGCGAACAGATGCTGGCGTCGCTCGACCGCCTCGAGGGCCTGGAGAAGGGTGGCGCGAAACTGTTCTTCGGCCACGATCCCGATTTCTGGAAGGACGTGCCCCAGGCACCGGTGCCGGCGTTCTAACCAGGGCACGTCCGTGCTCCAATGATCAGCCGTCGATCGGCAGGCCGAGCGCCATGCGGCCGGCGAGCTTCTGCTGCTGGCCGTCGGTCAGCGGATGGTAGCGGGCGCCCTGTACGTCGCGGAACGCGCGCTCGAGGCGCATGCTCTTGAAGAAGCCGGCGCCACCCGCCGCAACCAACGCCAACTCGACCGTCTTCACGGCGCCGCGTGCGACCAGCGCGCGATGCTGGAAGACCTTGTTGGTGGTCTCGGGGCCGGGCTGCGCCTGCTCCATGGTCTCGACCATGCTGCGATGGGCGATCTGCGTGGCGGCAAGCTCCGTATCGAGTTGGCCGACCGCGTCGATCGTCTCCGGCTGCGTGCGCTTTGCCGCGGCCGCGACGGCGATCTCGCGGGCCGCCTCGGCGACGCCGGCATAGACGGCGTAGATCAGCGGGAAGGCGATCATCGAGATCAGGTGGAACGATGGATGCCAGACGCCGGCCGGCCGACGGGCGGCGATGGCGGCGTCGGCCACGAACACGTTCTCGAGCTTGACGTTGTGCGAGGCGGTGCCGCGCATCCCGAGCGTGTCCCAGGTCTCGACGATCGACACGCCGGGCGAGTTCATCGGCACGCCGAACTGCAGCGCCGTCGGGCCGTCCGGCGTCTGCTCGACCGCGCCGGTCATGAAGATGTTGGCCGACGGTGCGCCGCTGGCGAAGATCTTCAAAGCATTGACCTTGAAGCCGCCCTCGACCTTTTCAGCCGTGCCGGAGCCCGGCAGCCAGTCGGAGCCGCCCGAGCTCAGGAGCTGCAGGCGCTCGGCTGCGACCCGCTTCAGCAGGCCGTCGGTCGGCGCCTTCTGATAGCGCCAGCGCCAGGCGGCGGCCGCCACCGTGTGGGTGTGCATGGCGAGGACCAGGGCCGTGGCACTGCAATAATGCGCCAACTCGCGCAGCATGGTAGCAAGCTCGATACGCGACAGGCCGCCGCCGCCGAGCTCGGCCGGGACGGCGAGACCGAGGAAGCCATGCTCGCGCAGGGTGGCGATATTGGCGCCGACATAGCGGTTTTCGAGGTCGCAGGCATGGCCTTCCTCGGCAATCCGGGGACCGAGCTTGGCAAGATCGGATGACCAATCTGAGGTTGAGGGCTTCATCAGGGGCTGAACAGACACAATTGCCTCCTTCATTGCTTGGCGGCTTAGATATCGTCGGATAGAGAATGCGTCACAATGACTGAAACACCGCCGTCCTTTGCCGATAGACCGCCCGGTGCCGACCTTCTGGCGGACATGCTTAGAGCTGTGCGCCTGACGGGCGCCATCTTCCTGAAGGCCAATTTCACGGAACCGTTTGGGATTTTGTCGCCGCAGCGCTACGACCCGGCGATCCCCATGGCCCATCTTCGCCATGTCAGCATCTTCCACTACGTTGCTAGCGGCGGTTGCATGATGGAGACCGCCAGCGGCGCCCGCCGCGAGCTCAAGTCCGGCGATCTCGTGCTGCTGCCGTTCGCTGCCGAGCACAAGCTGTGGCGCGGCGAGGCCGAGTTCGTGCCGGCGTCGAGCATCGTCATTCCCGATTCCAAGGAAGGCGTCTGGTCGTTCAGCCACGGCGGCGGCGGGACGGCGACGCGCTTCGTCTGCGGCTTCATCGAATCGGCGGAGATGATGTTCGCGCCGATGTTCCGGTCGCTGCCCGAGATGGTGGTCGACCGCGCCGATGACGAGGCCGTGGGCTCGGGCATCGCCCGCACCATCGACGACCTGCTGGCTCGGGTCGATTCGCTGACGCCGGGCGCTGAAGTGATTCTGGGACGCATGATGGAGCTGCTGTTCGTCGAGCTGCTGCGCCGCCATGCCGGCCGCCTGCCACAGGGCAGCAAGGGCCTGCTCGCTGCCCTCAACGACCCGCTGGTCGGCCGCGCTCTGCAGCTCATGCAGGCCGACCCGGCGCGCCGCTGGACGACCGACGATCTGGCGCGCGAAACGGGCACTTCCCGTACGGTGCTGGGCGAGCGCTTCAACGCCGTGCTGGGCAAGCCGCCCATCGAGTACCTGACGGGCTGGCGCATCCAGCTTGCCGCTGACCGCCTGCGCAACGGTCGCGATGCCATCGCCCGCATCGCCGTCGACAGCGGCTACGAATCGGAGGCGGCCTTCAACCGCGCCTTCAAGCGCGTCACCGGCCTGACGCCGGGGCGCTGGCGCGAAGGCGATGGCGACAGCCCGCCCTTGATGCCCCTGCAATTTGGCCGGTCGCCTTTCTCGGGAGCTTGATTATCCCATTTAATAGAGGGGGTGGATGGCACCATCCGCACCCCCAAGCGCGGCGACATCAGGCGACGACGCGCGCCGTCGTGATCGATGGTCGCAATTACTGGAGGCCGGGCATGGACCCGCGCCGCGTCGCCGACGTGCTGATGTAGTTTGGCCGGGAGCGCGCCACGGAGGCGTGCGCTCCCGGAAAAGACTCAATTCTGCGGCAAGAACTCGAACATCAGGCCGCCCGACTGCTCGGGCGAGGTCAGCACGCGATCGCCCTCCGCCAGGGCGAAGGGCACGTTGTTGGCGCGCAGCAGGGCCTGCAAGGGCCGCGCGCGTTCGACGGCAACGGTGACGCCGACGATCGCCGGCAGCTCCTGCGGCGCCATCGCCTCGATCGCCTTGTATTCGCTCTGATATGCCGCCGGCGACCAGATCAGCAATTCCACGGTGCCGGTCTTCACCACCATGCAGCCGTCCAGGATCTCCTCGGCCCTGGCGCTCCACTTTTCCCGCAGCGCCTTGGAGATCGCCCTGGGATTCTCCGCGACGGCGTGCACCGCCATCATTGCCAGCGCGCCGTTGGGATGGACGATCCACTCCGGCTCCATGAAGGCATCGGGCGTCTTATGGCGCACCGCGAACCAGGGCAGGGGGCCATCGCCGTCGCCGACCACGACGCCGGCATCGACTTCGTAGCC
>JAEZIF010000066.1 GCA_023416135.1 Pseudomonadota bacterium | reverse complement strand
CCAGCGCGCCGCCGGAGTTGCCGGGATTGATGGCGGCGTCGGTCTGGATGAAGAAGTTGGAATCGTTGACGCCGCCCGCCGAGCGCGCCACCGCCGAGATGATGCCGCTGGTGACGGTCTGGTTCAGCCCGAACGGATTGCCGATCGCCAGCACGATGTCGCCGACCTCGACCGAATCGGAATCGCGCATCTCCAGGAACGGGAACCTCTCCCCGTCGGCGTCGATGCGCAACAGGGCGAGGTCGTAGCGCTCGTCCTGGGTGAGGAGCTTGGCCTCGAACTCGCGCCGGTCGGCGAGCACGACGCGGATCTCGTCGGCGCCCTTGACTACATGCGCGTTGCTCACGATCAGCCCGTCGGGCCGTACGATCACGCCCGAGCCGAGCGAGTTCTGCACCCGCTCGCCGGCCTGCGGCGGCAGCGGCATGCCGGGAAACGGGAACGTCAGCCGGCGCTGCACGCGGGCGGTCGTGGTCGTGTAGATGTTGACCACGGCCGGGGACACGCGCTTGACCAGCGGAGCGTAGGAATAGGCGAGATCGCTGCGATCGGTCGGCAGGGACTGCGCCACAGCGGCCTGGCCGCTCGCCAGGGCAACTGCCATCAACAACGTCGCCGCCAGGATCTTCCGCCGCCTCATTCGTCCTCCAAGGTGCCCGGCTCCCGGGTATACGCGCCGGATTTGCGGTCACTCTTATGTCAAATCAAGGGCCGATTCGCGAGAGCTGGCACAGCCATTGCAGCGATTGGGCGCACAAACAGGAGCGCCCGGCCAATGAAACTCACCCGCCGTACCGTCCTTGCCGCCTCGGCCGCAACCCTTGGATCCTCCGTGGCTGCCCCCGCCGTCAAGGCGAGCCCGGGCTGGCCCACCAAGCAGCCGATCAAGCTCATAGCCACCTTCCCGCCCGGCGGGACCGCCGATACGATTTCCCGCATCCTGGCGCCCAAGCTCAGCGCCAGCCTCGGCCAGCAGGTGGTGGTCGAGAACAAGCCGGGCGCCGGCGGCACGATCGGCTCGGACCTTGCCGCCAAGGCCGCTCCCGACGGCTATACGCTGGTGATCTCCCATGCCTCGCCGCTCGGCATCGCGCCCGGTATCTACCCGAAGCTGCCGTACAACGTCGTCACCGACTTCACCCACGTCACGCTGATCGGCCATACGCCCAACGTCCTGATCGTGCCGGCCGACTCGCCCTACAAGACGCTGGCCGACTACATCGCCGACGCCAAGACCAAGCCCGACCAGATCGCCTTCGGCAGCTCGGGCATCGGCTCGAACACGCATCTGATGGGCGAGCTGCTGTCGAGCGAGGCCGGCATCAAGCTGAAGCATGTGCCCTACCGCGGCTCGGCGCCGTCGCTGCAGGACATGCTGGCCGGCGCCATCCCCTCGATGTTCGATCCCATCACCACCAACGTGCCGCACATCAACTCGGGCAAGGTGAGGCTCCTGGCGGTGAGCTCGGACAAGCGCATCGACCTCTATCCCAATGCGCCGACCTTCGCCGAGCAGGGCTTCGCCAAGCTCACGACCTCGACCTGGGTCGGTGTCTCCGGGCCCAAGGGCATGGCGCCCGAGATCACCGCCAGGCTCTACGAGGAGCTGCAGAAGGCCTACAAGGCGCCCGATGTCGTCGAGCGCTTCAAGGAGGTCGTGCTGCTGCCCGGCGACAAGCCGATGACGCCGGCCGAATACACCAGCTTCGTCGGCGACTTCGCCACCCTGTGGGCCGGCGTCAGCAAGGCCGCGGGAATCGAGCTCGAGCTCGGCTGATCGGGAGCGGGCGTTGCGCCCGCGCGGCACGTACGACTAACCGCAGCGTGAGTAGCCGCAGTTGAGGCAGACGTCGCAGCCCTCCTGGTGCGTCAGCGCGGCGGCGCCGCAGTTGGGGCACTGCCCGAGGGCGGCGACCGCTGCAGCGCCCTCCCCCGGCTCGCGCGCGCCGGCGGCCAGACGCAGGCGCTGCTCGGCGGCTTCGGTGATGCGCGGCTGGTCGGCCGACGCCAGGAAACCGATCTCGACCAGATGGCGCTCGATCACGCCGCCGATCGCCGCCAGCAGCGACGGCACGTAGCGGCCTTCCATCCACTGACCGCCGCGCGGATCGAATACCGCCTTCAGCTCCTCGACCACGAACGACACGTCGCCGCCGCGGCGGAAGACCGCCGAGATCATGCGCGTCAGCGCCACGGTCCAGGCGTAGTGCTCCATGTTCTTGGAGTTGATGAAGATCTCGAACGGCCGGCGGCGGCCGTCCTGCACCACGTCGTTGATGGTGATGTAGATCGCATGGTCGCTGCCCGGCCATTTGATCTTGTAGGTGCGGCCCGGCAGGTCCTCCGGCCGGTCGAGCGGCTGGGCGATGTAGACGACTCCGCTTTCACGCGCCGCCGGAACCAGCGACACCGCCTTCGCCTCGGGCGGCTTGACCTCGAGCACCGCTCCCGTCACGTCATTCGGTCGGTAGGTCGTGCAGCCCTTGCAGCCCGCCGCGTAAGCCTCGTCGTAGACGTCCTTGAAGGACTCGAAGGAGATATCGCGCGGCAGGTTGATGGTCTTGGAGATCGAGCTGTCGACGTAGTCCTGCGCGGCGGCCTGCATCGCCAGGTGATCGGCCGGCGTGAGCGTCTGGGCATCGACGAAGATGTCGGCCGGCGGCGGCTCGCTGCCCTTGAGCGAACGCCACACATGCATCGCATGATCCTCGACGCTCTCCTCGCGCTTGCTGCCGTCGGGTTGCAGCACGTGACGCACGAAGGAGAAGGCGAAGACCGGCTCGATGCCGGAGGAGACGTTGTCGGCCAGCAGCGAGATCGTCCCGGTGGGGGCGATCGAGTTCAGCAGCGCATTGCGGATGCCATAGCGACCGATCGCCGAACGCACCTCGTCAGGCAACACCTTCACCGTCTCGCCGGCCAGGTAGCGCGCGCGGTCATAGAGCGGGAAGCTGCCCTTTTCCGCGGCGATGTCGGCGGAGGCGAGGTAGGACAGGCGCTGCACCGCGCCCAGCCATTCGCGCATCAGCTTTTCGGCCTCGGGCGAGCCGTAGCGCACACCGCAGAAGATCAGCGCATCGGCGAGACCGGTGACGCCGAGGCCGATGCGGCGCTTGGCCTTGGCCTCCCTCTCCTGCTGCGGCAACGGGAAGCGCGAGACGTCGATCACGTTGTCGAGCATGCGCACGGCCAGCGGCACCAGCCGCTCCAGCGCCTCGGCGTCGAGACGCGCGTGGGGCGTGAACGGCTCCTCGATCAAGGCGGCAAGATTGACCGACCCGAGCAGGCAGGCACCGTACGGCGGCAGCGGCTGCTCACCGCAGTTGTGCACGTACAGGCCGTTGGCGTCGAAAGCGTTGATGCCCGGAATTTGCGCGTCGTAGACCTCCGTCGTCCCATCAGGTTCGACGTTGTCGATCTCGACGACGAAGCGTTCACGATTGGGCGTCCGCCGATATGCCGCCAGCAGGCCTTTCAACCGCAGCGCCTTGTCCCCATCGGCGAAACCGACATGCTCGGCGAACACGCCGACGCTGTCGCCTGCAATCACCAACTCATGTTGAACCGCGCAATCGTAGAGGCGCAGGCCGCCCTTGCCATCAGGCATCGGCCGCTGACCAGCCTGACGCCGCTCACAGTAGATCGAGGAGGCAATGCCCAGCCGCAACAACATGCGCTGGACGGTTTCCAGCGTCGCCAGATTGCTCTGGCTCAACCGTACGCTGACGCCTTTCGCCTGCGTGCCCTGCACCGACCCATCGCTGTCGAACAGGCCGCGCAACAGGCCGCGATGGAAATCGGAAGAGGTCTTTTCCGTCGCCGCAGTGAGCGTCTTGTTGCCCGGCGCCATGCCAAAGGAAGCAGCCAGCGCCGTGACCGCGCCCAATGAAAGCCGCCACTCGTTACGGCCTTTCACCTCGACCCAGCCAGCGAAATCGGCGCGATGCGGCAAGGTCCGCGCTGCGGCGAGGGCGGCCTCCATGATGCCGTCGACGCCAGCGCGCGTCTCGACACCGTTCGCCACCTGCGCCGGCCGCCAGACGCTGATGACGGCCTTGTCCTGCTTCAGAGTTCCGTCGCCCAACAACAGGCCGAGCAGATAGCCTTCCGCTTCGCTGTGGGCACCCGGCCAATGCGGCGCCGTACGATGGTCGTGCAGGACGATCTGATCGCCGGGCTTCAGCGCCGACGCGGCAACCCATTGGGTGTCTCGCGACCAGCACGTCAGGCGATTGACTTTCAGCACCAGATGATCGTCCGTCAGACGCAGGACATGACCGGCCTTGGTCCGCAGCCGGCGCACCGGCTTGACGCCGGTCACGAAGAAGCCGGCAGCGCCGCTGTCGAAGTCCTTGCCGTCGACACGGGCGACGAAAGGCCGGCCGACCAGGTCGCTGACCTGGCGAGGCCCGCCCGAGGTATGGATCCAACTGTCGGCAGTGACGCACGGATTGGTCGCCTGGATACTCTCGCAGTAGTGCAGGTTGTTCCGCCGATTGACGCGATCGATGAAGATCACGCCGGGCTCGGCGACCTCGTAGGTCGCGCGCATGATGCGCTCCCACAGCGCCCTCGCCTTGACGGTGCGGAAGACCTTGCCGCCGAACACGAGGTCCCAGTCGGCGTTTTCCTTGACCGCCTTCATGAAGGCGTCGGTCACCAGCACCGAGACGTTGAACATGCGCAGACGCTTGGGATCGCGCTTGGCGTCGACGAAATCCTCGATGTCGGGATGATCGCAGCGCAAGGTCGCCATCATGGCGCCGCGGCGGCTGCCCGCGCTCATGATGGTGCGGCACATCGAATCCCAGACGTCCATGAAGGAGAGCGGCCCCGAGGCGTCGGCGCCCACACCCTTCACCGGCGCGCCGCGCGGACGAAGCGTCGAGAAATCGTGCCCGATGCCGCCGCCCTGCTGCATGGTGAGGGCGGCCTCGCGCAGGTTCTCGAAGATGCCCGACATGTCGTCGGGAATTGCGCCCATGACGAAGCAGTTGAACAGCGTGACCGTGCGGCCGGTCCCGGCGCCGGCGATGACCCGGCCGGCCGGCAGGAACTTGAAGCCTTGCAGCGCCTCATGGAAACGGCCGGCCCACAACTCGGGATCGCGCTCCGACGCGGCGAGCGCGCGCGCGACCCGCCACCAGGTCGCGTCCAAGTCGGCATCCGCAGCGCCCGAGGCGTCGCGGAAGCGGTATTTCATGTCCCAGATGCGCTGGGAGACCGGAGCCCAATCCATGGTTCAAAAACCCAGTTAGCGACGTTTCGGATTTTCCGGCATTTCCGGTATTTCCGCCCGACAGCCTGGTGTGGAGTGCACTCCTCGCCCCCCTAGGCATTGGGGGTGCACGGCTACCAGACTTGGGTGCCGCCGCCGCCATGCCAAGGGCTGCGCCGCTCCCAAAACGGCCGATCAGGATATCAGAACATACAGAGAACTCAAAGGTGATTCTGACCACCTAGGGGCGAGCGTTTCGCGCCCGCCACCAGCCGCTGGGTGGCGCCTTCGACGCGTTCGCGGAGCGTCGTCATGAAGGTCTCGCGGTCGAGGCCCGGCGGGATCGGTTCCAGGACCTCGACCTCGATGATGCCGGGCCGCTTGATGAACTTTCGGCGTCCCCAGAACACACCCGAATTGAGCGCGACCGGCACGACCGGTACGCCGAGTTGGCGATAGAGCGCCGCGGTGCCGGCGTGATAGGGCAGCGACGACCCGACCGGCGTACGCGTGCCTTCGGGATAGATCAGGATCGAGCGGCCTTCCGCCACCGCCGCCTTGGCCTGGCGCAACAGGCTGCGCAGAGCCCTGGGTCCGTCGCCGCGCTCGACCGCGATGTTGCCCGCGCGCGCCATCGCCCAGCCGACGACAGGAATGTAGAGCAGCTCGCGCTTCAGCACCGTCGCGGCCTTGGGGAACAGGCGATGGAACGCGAGCGTCTCCCACGACGATTGATGCTTGCAGGCGAGGATGACGGGTCCAGCCGGCCTGTTCTCCAGGCCCGTCACGCGATGGGTGATGCGGCAGGTGATCTTGAGCCACCACAGGCAGAACGCGATCCACACGTCGGCCCAGGCGATGTTGGCCGCCCGCGGCAGCAGCAGGATCGGGATGCCGACGATGGCAATGATCGTCGACCCGACATACCAGCCGACGTTGAAGAACAGCGAACGCAGCCGGAGGCCTAGCATTGTAAGCCTACTTTTAGTGGCCCAACGGACAATCCGTCCAGCCGACCTCGGCGGACGGATCGTGTTTGGTGCGACAGTCATTGCCAGTGCGCAAATGAACCTCACGGTTCCATCCGATCGGTTTCCGCTCTATGGTCCGGCCGCAAGCACCTCCAGTGCGGAACTCCTCGTCAAGTCATGCAGGTCACCTGTCCCAATTGCGGCGCGCGCTATGCCGTCGATCCGCTGGCGATTGGCCCGACCGGTCGTACCGTCCAATGCGCCCGCTGCAGCCATCAGTGGCGTGAACGGCCAGCGCCAGCCTCTGCAATCGTGCCACCGCCACCACGCCCCGTGCCGGACCTGGTGATCAGGCCGCCCACTTACCATTCCGGCCTGCCCGCGCTGCCCACACCCAACCCCAAGACGCAGTGGGGCCAATGGCTGTCGATTGCCGGCCTGGCCGTGGTCGTGCTGGTCATCGCCGCCTACGCCTTCCGCGGCGAGATCCTGGCCGCCCTGCCGACCGAGTGGCGCGAGGCGCTTCAAATCGACGCCTTGCGCGTCCTTTTGAGGCAATAATGACGTCGTCCCAGCGAACATCGACCAGCGAGCGCTCCATGCCCGGCCGTCCCACCGTCAATGTCCGTTTCTCCGCTGCCGAAATCGCCGCGCGCGTCGATGTCATGGCGGCGGAGCTCGCCGCCAAGCTGCCGGCCGACACGCTGGTCGTCTCGGTGCTGAAGGGCAGCTTCGTCTTCGCCGCCGACCTGATCCGCGCATTGAGCCGCGCCGGCGCCGACTGGTCGATGGATTTCCTGACCCTGTCGAGCTACGGCTCCAAGACCGAGTCCAGCGGCCGGGTGAAGGTCGTGCGCGACATCGTCGACGACGTGCGCCAGCGCGAGGTGCTGCTGGTCGACGACATCCTGGAATCGGGCCTCACCCTCGCCTTCGCCAAGAAGCTCCTGCTCGAGCGCGGCGCCAAGCACGTCTCGGTCTGCACCCTGCTCGAAAAGCCGGGCAAGCGAATCGCCCAGCTCGACGCCGACTTCGTCGGCTTCCAGTGCGGCGACGAGTTTCTGGTTGGCTACGGGCTCGACTGGGCGCATCGCTTCCGCGGGCTGCCCTATATCGGGGTGGTCGAGAAGCCGGCCGCGTAGCGGCTACTGCCCGCCGCAGGAGAGGTCGCCCTCCTTGCAGTTCAGCTGGGCCTCGAGATCCTTGATCCGTTGATCGGTCAGCCGGGTCAGGCAGATGGCGACGATCATCGAGTGGATCGAGCCGCCGACGGTGCCCATGGTCTCGAACTCGCACTCCTGGTCGCGAAAGCGCAGCCATGACTGCTGAGCGGTCTGCAGCTTCGCCTTGCCGGTGTCGGAGATCTTGGCCCGCAGCTTGTTGTAGACGGCATTCAGTTGCTGGTCCGACTTGCGCAGGTCGTTGGCGGCCTGGGCGTTCAGCTCCATCTGACTCTGGGCGACAGCGGGGCCGGCCGCGACAACCATGGTCGCAGCGGCGCAGGCGACGGCAAGGCGCACGGCGGCGTCAATACGTCTTCAGCAGACGATCGATGTAGTCGAGCTCGTCCTTCGGCCGCTGCTCTCCGGCGCGGCGACGCAGCTCGTCGAGGATCTCGCGGCTGCGCTGGCGCTCGAGCTCGAGCGGCACCTTGTCGACGCCCGTGTCGACCGCGTCCCCGTAGTTGCCGTCCGAACGGCCCAGCGGATCGCGATCCTCGCTTCGACGCTCGCGCTCCTCGATCTCGGCGATGTCCTGGTTGTTGCCGGGACCGCGCTGGCGCATCTGCTCGGCCATGTCGGTCATGCCCTGCTGCATATTGTCGAGCGCCCGCCGTTGTGAACGAGAGGCCTCGCGCGGATCGCCACGGCGCAGCGCGTCCTCGGCCTCGCGCATGTTGCGTTCGGCGCGGCCCAGCGATTCGGGCATGCCCATGCCGTTCTCGTCGAGCTTCTTCATAAACTCGCCCAGCTGACCGCGCAGGCCCTCCTGCTGACCGCGCTGCTGCTCGCCCCACTGCCCGTCGCCGGGCTGCTGGCCTTGGCCGCGCTGACCCTGTTGGCCTTGCTGACCCTGCTGCCCTTGCTGACCCTGTTGGCCCTGCTGACGCTGGCCCTGTTGACCCTGACGGCCCTGCTGCTGACGGCCCTCGCGCTCGCTCTCTCCCAGAAGCTGGTTCTGGCGGCGCGACAGGCGGTCGAGCTGGTTCATCATCTCGCGGCCCTGCTGATTGCCCTGGCCCTGCTGGCCGCGCTGGCCCTGCTGACGCTGCTGGCCGGGCTGCGCCATCATCGGGGTCGCGTTCTCCATCATCTTGCGCAACTCTTCGAGCAGGCGCTTGGCTTCCTCGCGCTGGCCGTTCTTGGCCATCTCGCGGATCTTATCCAGCATCTTCTGCAGGTCGTCGCCGGTGATGGTGTTGTTCGGATCCATCTTCTCCGCCTGCTCCTGCATGCGGCGGCGTTCCTCCGGATCCTGCATCTTCTCGGCGAGCTCCTTCTGCCACTTCGCCATGGCGTCGTAGAGCTGCTGGATCAAGCGCTCGATCTCCTCGTCGCCGGCGTTGCGCTGCACAGCGTCGCGCAGCTCCTGGCGCGCCTGCTCCAGCGCGCGCTCGGCGTCGGTCATCGAACCGTTCTCGAGCCGCATCGCGAGATCCCACAGGAGCTTCTGGGTCTCGGTGATGTTGGCCTTGTCCGCGTTCTGAGAGAGCCGCGCCGCGCCGATGCGCAGACCGAGCTGGACCACGGAGTCGTTGCGGTAGCTCTCGGGCTTGGCGTGGATCAGGCGCATGCCGTCGGCGACGTCGAGCCGCAAGGCTTTGGGGTCGCGCGTCAGCGCCTTGCGCAGCACGATCAGCGCGCGCGCCGTGGGATCGTTGAACACGCGCTCGGGCAGCAGAAAGGTCTCGACGGCGCTGCGCCCCTTCTGGCCGAGTGCATCGGTGGCGAACAGCATCACCGTGACCTTGAGTCCGGCCCAAGGATGGCTGGTGAGGTCGCGCACGAAGGTATCCGAGACCTTCTTGGTGTTGCCGGCGACCGGCAGGTCGAGGCGGATGACCTCGGGCTCCTCGTCGGCGCTCAGCATGTCGTCGCCCAGCACGCTGCCGTGCAGGCGGATCTGCAGTTGCACGCCGGTCACGCCGAAATCGTCGCCCGCGATGTACTCGACCTTGGTCGACCACTTGTCGACGCCGATCGGCCGGGCGAACTCGATGGTCGGTGCGAGGTCGGGGATGACATGCAGCTTCCAACGCGCCTGCTCGTCGCCGCGCGCCTGAAGCGTGATCTGCTTGCCCTCGCTGATGACCTGCTCGACCTGGTACTTGCCCTTGCCGACGGTGGCGAACTCGGTGCCGTTGCCGTCGATCATGAGCTGCGGCGGCCTGCGGCCGCGCACGTCGTCGACGAAGCCCGCGAGCTTGCTGCCGACGGGTACGCGCAGCACCTTGTCCTTGTCGGCCATGTCCAGATAGATCGGCGGCTTGCCGGTATAGGCCGGCGGCGCGATCCACAGGTTGGCAACGACCGGCGGCGGCGGCGGAAAGGCCGGCGTGAAGGCCGCCGCCATGCGATCGCTGCGCCAGCCGCCGGCGACGGCGATGGCCACGATCAGGGCGAGCAGCGGCACGAAGCGCAGCGCCCAGGTGTCGAGGACGGCAAGGCCGGGATGGGCGGGCTTGTTGCTGAGCCCGGCGAGGCGCTCGGCCTCGCGGCGGCGATGGGCCTCCCACAGGGCCGACGACATCGGATCGGCTTCGCCGGTGGCCAGGCGATCCTGCACCGCCACCAGCGGCCGGTGCGGCACGCCGCTGTCGCGCTCGAGGCGACGGATCGCGGCTTCCTGCGTGGGCAGCGCGAAATCGCGCAGCCGCCACCAGGCGAGCCCGATCAAGGCAAGGGCCAGGGCGGCCAGGATACCCGTATGGAGCCAGGGGTCGAGACCGGCGAACAGGTCGAGATGGGCGGCGGCGATGAACAGCGCCACGAACGACAGGATCGGCACCAGCTGCGGCCACAGCCCTTCCCAAGCCAGTGCCAGCCGAGCCAAGCCGATCTTGCGGCTGAGGCCGGGGGCTTGGAAGGTGGTCGTCTGGCTGGCGTCCATCGCCGTCCTTTCGCTTGCGCTTAAGACTTTACCGGCTCTTGCCAGGGCGGAAACCGCTCGGCGGCGAGCATCTCGTCGATCGAAGGCCTCGGCCGGGTGACCGCAAATCGCGTGCCATCGACCATGACCTCCGGCACCAGGGGGCGGGTATTGTAGGTCGATGCCATGACGGCCCCATAGGCGCCGGCTGAGCGTATCATGACCAAGTCTCCGGCAGCCAGCGGCGCCATATCACGGTCCTGTGCGAGGTAGTCACCCGATTCGCAGATCGGCCCGACAATGTCACAGCGGATCGTGGCGGCTTGGGGGCGTTCAC
>JAEZIF010000053.1 GCA_023416135.1 Pseudomonadota bacterium | reverse complement strand
GAAAAGCGAGGGGATTCAACCACTTGCCGGCCCGCTGCCGCGGCCTGGGAGAGGCGTTACGACGTGTCGACTTCCGCCCCATCAGGCGTTGCTGGGCGCTATGCCAGCGCACTTTTCGAGTTGGCCGACAATGCCAAGTCGCTTGACAAGGTGGCGCAGGACCTGACGTCCTTCCGCACGATGGCGAACGAAAGCCCGGAGCTCGCCCGGCTGCTGGCCAGCCCGGTGATCGGTCGCGATGCCCAGGGCAAGGCGCTGCTCGCCGTCCTCGATGCCGCCGGTATCCAGGGCCTCACCCGCAGCTTCGTCGGCACGGTGGCTGCAAATGGCCGTGCCCGCGAGCTGGTCGCCATGGCCTCGGCGTTTCTGGCCGAGCTGGCGAGCCGCCGCGGGGAAAGCACCGCGACCGTCACGTCGGCCGTTCCGCTGTCGCCCCAGCAGCTCGAGCAGCTCAGCGACGCGCTGCGCTCGGTGCTGGGCGGCGCCAAAGTTTCCATCGATGCGCGAGTCGAGCCCGAGATTCTGGGCGGTCTCGTCGTCAAAGTCGGTTCGCGCCTGTTCGATTCGTCCATCCGCAGCAAGCTGCAGCGTCTGCAGCTCGCCATGAAGGGGATTGCCTAAATGGATATCCGTGCCGCCGAAATCTCGGCCATTCTGAAGCAGCAGATCGCCAACTTCGGCACCGAGGCCGAAGTGGCCGAGGTCGGCCAGGTCCTCTCCGTCGGTGACGGTATCGCCCGCGTCTACGGCCTCGACAGCGTCAAGGCCGGCGAGATGGTCGAGTTCCCCGGCGGCATCAAGGGCATGGCGCTGAACCTCGAGAGCGACAATGTCGGCGTCGTGATCTTCGGCGAAGACCGCACTATCCGCGAAGGCGACACCGTCAAGCGTACGGGCGCCATCGTCGACGTGCCGGTCGGCAAGGGCCTGCTCGGCCGCGTGGTCGATGGTCTCGGCAATCCGATCGACGGCAAGGGCCCGATCCAGTCGACCGAGCGCAAGCTGGTCGAGGTCAAGGCTCCCGGCATCATCCCGCGCAAGTCGGTGACCGAGCCGATGCAGACTGGCCTGAAGGCCCTCGATTCGCTGGTGCCGGTCGGCCGCGGCCAGCGCGAGCTGATCATCGGCGATCGCCAGACCGGCAAGACAGCCGTCGCCATCGACACCTTCCTGAACCAGAAGCCGATCAACAAGGGCACGGACGAGAGCCGCAAGCTCTATTGCATCTACGTGGCCGTCGGCCAGAAGCGTTCCACCGTCGCGCAGATCGTCAAGACGCTCGAGGACAACGGCGCAATGGAATACTCCATCGTCGTCGCCGCCACCGCCTCCGATCCGGCACCGATGCAGTTCCTGGCACCCTATACCGGCTGCGCCATGGGAGAGTACTTCCGCGACAACGGCATGCATGCCGTGATCGTGTACGACGACCTTTCCAAGCAGGCCGTCGCGTATCGCCAGATGTCGCTGCTGCTGCGCCGCCCGCCGGGCCGCGAGGCGTATCCCGGCGACGTGTTCTACCTCCACTCGCGGCTGCTCGAGCGCGCCGCCAAGCTGAACGAGAAGAACGGCTCGGGCTCGCTGACGGCGCTGCCGGTCATCGAGACGCAGGCCGGCGACGTTTCGGCCTACATCCCGACCAACGTCATCTCGATCACCGACGGACAGATCTTCCTCGAGGCCGAGCTGTTCTACGCAGGCATCAAGCCCGCGATCAACGTCGGTCTGTCGGTGAGCCGCGTCGGCTCGGCGGCCCAGATCAAGGCGATGAAGCAGGTTGCCGGCACCATGAAGCTCGAGCTGGCTCAATACCGCGAGATGGCGGCGTTCGCCCAGTTCGCCTCCGACCTCGATGCTTCGACCCAGCGCCTGCTGGCGCGCGGCCAGCGTTTGACCGAACTCCTCAAGCAAAATCAGTACGCCCCGATGCCCGTTGAGGAGCAGGTCGCCTCGATCTATTCCGGCACCCGCGGCTTCCTCGACAATCTGCCGGTCAATCGCATCGGCGAGTTCGAGCGCCAGATGCTCGACGCGCTGCGCGCCGAGGGCTCGATCCTGGCCTCGATCCGCGACAAGCGCGAGATCGTCAAGGAGACGGACGACAAGCTGAAGGCCTTCCTGACCGACTTCACCAAGAAGTTCGCCTAAGGCCGCCGGCTTCCGATGCCCAGTCTCAAGACTTACCGGCTCAGGATCCGAAGCGTCCAGTCGACGCAGAAGATCACCAAGGCCATGAAGATGGTGGCCGCGGCCAAGCTGCGGCGCGCCCAGGAGCAGGCCATGGCGGCGCGGCCTTATGCCGAGGCCATGGACAACCTGATGGCGTCGCTCGGCGCCTCCTTCAAGGTTGGCACCGGGCCCCGGCTGCTGGCCGGCACCGGCTCCGACAAGGTCCATCTGCTGATCGTCGCGACCGCCGACCGCGGCCTGTGCGGCGCCTTCAACAGCTCGATCGTCCGTGAGGCGCGCCGCGTCATCCGGGCTCTGGTGGCCGAGGGCAAGACGGTCAAGGTGCTGGCGGTCGGCCGCAAGGGCCGCGACCAGCTGCGCCGCGACTTCGCCGGCAACATCGTCGAGACCATCACCGATCTCGGCCGCCCGCGGCTCGGCTACGGAGATGCCCAGAAGGTGGCGGCGCGGGTCTTGGAGATGTTCGAGGCCGGCGAGTTCGACGTCGCCTCGGTGATCTTCAACCGCTTCAAGTCGGCGATGACCCAGATCGTCACCCGCCAGCAGCTCATTCCGCCGCCGGCTCCCGAAGTCGCTGCGACAGCGGCGACACCAGCCGGCGGTGCGTCCTACGAGTTCGAGCCCGACGAGGGCGAGATCCTGGCCGATCTTCTGCCGCGCAACCTCACCGTCCAGATCTTCCGCGTCCTGCTGGAGAACGCCGCGAGCTTCTACGGCTCGCAGATGACGGCGATGGACAGCGCGACCAAGAACGCCGGTGACATGATCAAGAAGCTGACGCTGCAAATGAACCGCTCGCGCCAGGCTTCGATCACCAAGGAACTCATCGAGATCATCTCTGGCGCCGAGGCCGTCTAGCCCGCGCCGACCGTAATCGAAGGAAGGGAAACCGTCATGGCCACCAACAACATCGGCACGATCACCCAGATCACGGGCGCGGTCGTCGACGTGCGCTTCGACGCCGATCTGCCGAACATCCTGAACGCCCTGCATGTGAACGCCGACAACCGCCTCATCGTGCTCGAGGTGGCCCAGCATCTCGGCGAGTCCGAGGTTCGCACCATCGCCATGGACACGACCGACGGCCTGGTCCGAGGCGAGAAGGCAGTCGACACCGGCGGCCCCATCGCCATGCCGGTCGGTCCCGAAACGCTCGGCCGCATCCTGAACGTCATCGGCGAGCCGGTGGACGAACGCGGCCCGGTCAACAACAAGCAGACCCTGCCGATCCATCGCAGCGCGCCGGAATTCGTCGAGCAGTCGACGGAGGCGCAGATCCTGGTGACCGGCATCAAGGTCATCGACCTGCTGGCGCCCTACGCCAAGGGCGGCAAGATCGGCCTGTTCGGCGGTGCCGGCGTCGGCAAGACCGTGACCATCATGGAGCTGATCAACAACGTCGCGAAGGCGCACGGCGGCGTGTCGGTGTTCGCGGGCGTCGGTGAGCGTACCCGCGAGGGCAACGACCTCTACCACGAGATGATCGAATCGGGCGTCATCAAGCTCGACGGGCCGGGATCGAAGGTGGCCCTGGTGTACGGCCAGATGAACGAGCCGCCGGGCGCGCGCGCCCGCGTCGGCCTTTCGGGCCTGACCGTCGCCGAGTACTTCCGCGATGCCGAAGGCCAGGACGTGCTGTTCTTCGTCGACAACATCTTCCGCTTCACGCAGGCGGGTTCGGAAGTGTCGGCGCTGCTCGGCCGAATCCCCTCGGCGGTGGGTTATCAGCCGACGCTGTCGACCGACATGGGCGCGCTGCAGGAGCGCATCACCTCGACCAAGAAGGGCTCGATCACGTCGGTGCAGGCGATCTACGTGCCCGCCGACGACTTGACCGACCCGGCGCCGGCGACCTCGTTCG
>JAEZIF010000050.1 GCA_023416135.1 Pseudomonadota bacterium | reverse complement strand
CGCCCGCCCCCGGCGCCGCGGGGCCGGGCCCGGGTCGACAGCGCCGAGGGCAAGGCGAAGGTCGACGCCCTGGTCTCGGAGAACCATCGCCGCGGCTACAACATGCACCACCTCATCCAGTTGCTGGTCGACGGCGGCGAGACCTTCGACTACCGCCCGCGGTACGGGCGCAACCTGGTGACGACGCTCGCCCGCATGAACGGTGAGGTGGTTGGCATCGTCGCCAATAACCCGATGCATCTCGCCGGGGCGCTCAACCACGAAGCCGGCATCAAGGCTCGCAAGTTCATCGACATCTGCGACGCCTTCCACATTCCGCTGGTCTTCTTCTGCGACTGCCCAGGCTTCCTTGTCGGCCCCGACATGGAGAAGCATCGCATGGTGAGCCTGGCCTCGCGGCTGCTCAACACGCTGATCGCCACCAGCGTGCCGAAGGTCACGATCGTCGTGCGCAAGGCGATCGGGCTCGCCTACATCGCGATGTGCGGCAAGACGATGAACCCCGACCTGATCGTCGGCTGGCCGACCTCGTTCTTCGACGCCATGGGCCCGAGCGCTGGCGTCGAGCTGGTGCACGGCCGCGCCATCGCCGCCTCCAAGGAGCCGGACAAACTTCGCGCCGAGCTGCTGCAGAAGGTGCTGGACCAGGGCGCGGGCGAGCTCGCCGCCGAGCGGGCACTGATCGACGACATCATCCTGCCATCCGAGACGCGCGACGTGATCTGCGCCACGCTCAAGCGCGCCATCGGCACCGGGCCGGTTTCGTTCAAGCATCGCATCGATCCGTGAGCGGCTCGGTCGATCGCTTCGACCGCATGGCGGACATCGTCGTCGTCGGCTTCGGCGCCGCTGGCGCGGTGTCCGCCATCGAAGCGCATGATGCCGGCGCCGAGGCGGTCATCCTCGAGAAGATGGCGGATCCCGGCGGGCTGTCGGCGATCTCGGCCGGCGGAATCCGCGTCTGCCTCGACGTCGAGGAGGGTTATCGATACCTGCGAGCGACGTGCGGCGGCCGCACGCCGGACGACATATTGCGGGCGCTGGCGGAGGGCATGGCGATCGTGCCCGACTACGTGCGGCGGCTCGCCCGGACGAGCGACGCCGAGGTGACGGTGACGCCGTCGCTCGGCAACTACCCGCTGCCCGGCTACGAAGCACTGGCCTATTGCCAGGTGGTGCGTGTGCCGGCGCTCGACGCCGTCGCGGAATACCGCGCGATCGTCGGCATCAAGGACGGTACCAAGCTCTTCAAGGTGCTGGAGGACAATGTCGTCGGCCGCGCCATCCCGGTGCTGTACGGGACGCCCGCGCGGCGCCTGCTGCGCGACGGCGACGGTGCGATCGTAGGCGTTCTCGCAACCGACACCGACGGCAATCCGCTGCGCATCGGCGCGCGCAAAGCAGTGATCCTGGCCTGCGGCGGGTACGAGCACGACGAGGAGATGAAGCGGCAGTATTTCCAGGCCCAGCCGGTGCTCACCGGCTCGTTCGCAGGCAACACCGGCGACGGCATCCGCATGGCCCAGGCGGCGGGCGCCGCCCTCTGGCACATGTGGCACTATCACGGCCCATACGGCATGCGGCACTCCGACCCCGACTATCCTTTCGGGCTCTACATGAAGGCGGTGCCGATGTGGACGCCGGGCCGCACCGACCAAGTCTCCGACCTCGGCATCACCGACCTCAAGGGCAACAAGGTCGCGCAGAAGTCGCTCGCGCGCATGGCCTGGATCCTGGTCGACCGCACGGGGCGGCGCTTCATGGACGAGTATCCGCCCTATCCCGGCGACACCGGTGTGCGACCGTTCGATGCCTTCGACTCCAAGACGCAGAGCTTCCCGCGCATTCCGGCCTATGCCGTCTTCGACGAGGACGGGCGCAAGATGTATCCGATCGGACGATCCGTCACGAACGACCGCCACTTCCGCTACCAATGGAGTCAGGACAACCTGCGCGAGGTCGAATCGGGTATCCTGAAGCGCGCCGACAGCCGCGAGGCGCTGGCTGCGGCCATGGGCGTGCCGCTCGATGCTCTCCAGCGCACGCTCGACGAATGGAATGCAGCCTGTGCCGCGGGGCACGACGGCGCTTTCGGCCGCCTGCCCGACACGATGGTGCCGATCCGCACGCCGCCCTTCTACTTCGCCGAGATCTATCCGATCGTCATCAACACGCAAGGCGGGCCCGTGCACAACGTGCATCAGCAGGTGCTCAACCCGTTCGGCGAGCCGATTCCCCGCCTCTACGCCGCGGGCGAGCTCGGCAGCAAGTTTGGCCACCTCTATGTCGGCGGCGGCAACCTGGCAGAGTGCTTCGTCGGCGGCTGGACGGCCGGCCGCCACGCCGCAGGCCTCGACGCCCGCGTGGCTCTCCCCGGCGGCTAGAGCGGAATGAGATCAAGTGGAACTGCGTACGCGGTTCCACTTGATCTCATTCGCGCGCCCGGGCGGTGCTTGTTTCACCGGGCATGATGGGTTTAGGTGATTCCACTTGGACCCATCATGCTTTAGCCAGTTCCGACTACGCTCCGGATGACATCCGGGCTTGTATCAGGCACCTGCGATTCCAAGGCGCGCGGATTGCGCGAACCATCTGTCCGGGATTTTGCTGTCTCACCCAAGGGGTGCAGTCCACGTGGAAAGCTGCACCGGCGATGTGCTCCAGCTAACTCGACAGCCGAAGCATGGCGCGGCCGGCGACCACCTGGGCCTGGCCGACGTGGCCTTCGAGCTCGCATTGAACCATGCCGCCATCGGCGATTTTCTCGACGACGCGGCAGGACAGCACGCAACTGTCGCCCGGACGCACGGGCTTCAGGAGGCGGGCCGACAGGTCGACGACCTGCCCACGGGGGCCGATCCACTGCCCCAGGAGCTGGCCGAGGAAGCCTACCGTCAGCATGCCGTGGCCGATCACGCCGCCGAGCCCCGCCTCCTGGGCGAACGGCAGGTCATAGTGGATGCGGTTGAAGTCGCCGGACGCGCCGGCGTACATCACGAGCTGCACGGTGGTGATGGGGTCCTTGGTGAGATCGACTCGGTCGCCGATCGTCACCTCGGAAAACCGCACGCCGTCACTCATCCGTCGTCCCCTCGTCCGGTGTCTAGCGTTGCAGGGTCGAATCGAACTCTTCGCCGAGCTGCGACTGTCCCATGATCTGGGCGGTCTTGTCGTGGCCGGCATGCAGGATATGGGTGTCGAGGTCACGCACCATGCGGGCCAGCGGGAATTCGTCGAACAAGGCGGTCGAGCCTGCCGCCTGCGTGACGCTGCGCGCGACGTCGAGTGCGGCATGGGCGGTCACGTACTTGGCGCTCATCGCCAGCAGCTCGGCCTCGACCACCGGCTTGGTGCGGAAGGCGCGGATGGCGTCGTGGAAGATGCTCTGCGCGGCGCTGAGCGCGATCTTCATCTCGCCCGCCCGCATCATGATGATGGGATCCTTGGCGCGGCCGCGCTTGATCGTGTAGTCGCGGAACCAGTCGAACATGCCTTCGGCGGTGCCGAGATAGTTGGCTGAGAAGCCGAGATGGTACTTGCCCTGCCAGCGTTGGCGCGGGTAGTCGCCGGGCTTGCCGAACACGTTCTCGGCCGGGATGAAGACGTCGTCGAGATGCACGATGGGGCTGGCGGCCGCCCGCATGCCAGTCGGCCGGTACCAGTCGTTGTCGACGCGGACACCCTTCCATTGCGGCTCGATGATCACCATCAGATGGTTCTGCTGATAGTCGTCGACACCCTCCAGCGAGGCGAAGATGATGGCGAACTCCATGAGCGGGCCGTTGGTCGCGTAGTTCTTCATGCCGTTCAGCACGTAGCCGCCGTCGACCGGCCGCGCCTTGGTGTTGAGCGTGTACATGTGCTTGCGCGTCGGCTCGCTGCCGACGAACGATCCCAGAAATCGACGCGCGATGCCCGGCGCCACATATTTCTTGCGCTGCGCCTCGGTGCCCACCGCGTCGAGGATCCAGGCCGTGTGGTTGTTGACCTGCATGCAGTGCGCCGTCGAGCTGCAGCCGCGCGCCACGACGCGGATTGCCTGCAGGTATGTGCCGGGATCGTCAGAGTCGAGGTTTGAGCCCTTGCCGCCGGACTTCTTCGACACCGTGCAGGTGAGCCAGCCGCCCCGGAAGAGGTCGTCGAGGTTCTCCTCGGGCATCAGGCAATCGCGATCGTAGCGCGGCGCGCGCTCCCGGAACTTCGTCACCGCCAGCTCGGCGAGCTGCTTGATTTCGGGGCTGTCGAGCGCGGCTTGCGGATCGATCATTGCTCATTCACTCCCTTTTGACTCTCTTACATCAATCTGCCACGATTGCGCCAGAATAAATAATGACAATATTTCTAAATTGTCGCTGTTCAATGGAGACAAGTTTGCGCCAGGAAGTCAAATCAGAGATCGCCGGACGGATCTGGAAAGTCGTCGCCAGCGTCGGCCAGCCGGTCGCCGCGGACGACAGCCTCCTGATCATCGAATCAATGAAGATGGAGATCCCGGTCGTCGCCCCCAGGAACGGTGTCATCCGCGAGATCCGCGTCGCCGAGGGCGACGAGGTCACGGAAGGTCAGCTCCTGGTGGTCATCGCCGATTGAGCCTTCCTATCTCTGGGTCTTCTTCCAGCGCAGCAGGCGCTTCTCCGACGCCACGATCACGCCGTTGAAGGCGGTCGAGATGATCACCAGGATCAGCAGGGCGGCGAACGCGCCGGCGGTGTCGAACTGGCCTGTCGAGTTGGTGAGCAGGAAGCCGATGCCGCGGTTGGACGCCATCATCTCGCCGACAACGGCGCCGATCAGCGCGTAAGGCACCGACACGCGCAGGCCGACGAAGATCACGGTAAGCGCCGACGGCAGAACGACGCGCCACAGAATCTGGCCCGTCCCCGCCCCCATCAGGCGGATGATGTCGATGAGCTCGCGGCTGGTGTCGCGCACGCCGGCATAGGTGTTGAAGAACACCAGGAAGAAGACGATCACCGCCGTCAGGATCACCTTCGTCTCGATGCCGATGCCGAACCACAGGATGAAGAGCGGCGCCAGCGCCACCTTCGGCAGGCTGTAGATGGCGACGATGAATGGATCGAGGAGATCGGCGACCCTGCCGAACCAGCCGAAGACGAAGCCAGCGCCGCCTCCGGCCAGCGTGCCTAGCACGAAGCCCAGCGCCGCCTCGAATATGGTGATCGGCACATGCTGCACCAGCGAGCCGTCCTTCGCCCACTCGACCAGCCGCTTGAGGATTTCCGAGGGCTGGCTGGTGAAGTAGGGATCGATCCAGCCCATCCGCACGCTCACCTCCCACAGCGCGATCATCGCACCGAACAGCAGCAGGCGCTGGGCCATCAGGACGAGGCGCGCGCGCACCACGTTGACCCGCCGCTCCTGCAACTCGCCGTCGGCCGCGCGCGCGGTCGGAATTGTCACTGTCTTGGTCATGTCGGCCCCTATGCCGCCTCGCTCTTGCGGATGTCGTCGCGCAGCAGGTCCCACAGCACGCGATAGATCTCGATGAACTCCGGCGTGGTCTGCAGCAGGAACGGATCACGCGGGCGCGGCAGCTCGATCTTCATCTCGCGCTTCACCGAGCCGGGCCGCGCCGAGAGCACGATGATGCGATCGGACAGGGTGATCGCCTCGACCAGATCGTGGGTGATGAAGAGAATGGTCTTCTTCTCGACGTCCCAGATGCGCAGCAGCTCCTCGTGCATCATCATCTTGACGTGGGCGTCGAGCGCACTGAAAGGCTCGTCCATCATCACCATGTCAGGCGAATAGATCAGCGTCCGCGCCAGTGCCGCGCGCTTGCGCATGCCGCCGGACAGCTCCATCGGATAGTGATTGGCGAAATCGGTGAGCCCCATCAGGCGCAGGTAGTGGGCCGCGAGCTCGCGCTGCCGGTCGCGCGGTACGCGGCGGATGCGCAGGCCGATCACGATGTTGTCGTAGACGGTCGACCATTCCAGCAGGTTGTCCCGCTGGGTGATGTAGCCGACGCGCGTGTTGACGCCGACGACCGACGCCCCGTCGTACAACACCTCGCCGGCCGACGGCGGGCTCAGCCCGGCCGCCAAGTTGAGCAAGGTCGACTTGCCGCAGCCGCTCGGGCCAACGACTGAGACGAATTCCGAATCGTCGACGCGGAAGCTCACGTTGCAAAGCGCCAGGACTTCCTGGTCCCGCTTGTAGAAACGCTTCGTGACGTTGCGGTACTCGAGCATGGCGCGCCGTCCCCTCCGTGCGGGCTACTGTTGCTCCGTCGAATCGAACGCCAGGCCGAGCGCCGAGCGGCCGATCGACTGGGCGGTGTTGTGCAGGTTGGCGTGCGTGCTGTGGACGTGGATGTCGCGCATCATGCGGCTGACCGGATAGGTCTCAAGCAGGGCAGTCGAGCCGACCACCCGGATGGTTTCATTGACCATCCATTCGGCCGTCGAGATGGCATAGAGCTTGGCCATCAGCGAGTATTCCTCGGCTTCGGCGATGCGCTTGGCTTCCCACAGGCCGGCGGCGCGGTAGACCATGTTGCGCGCAGCGGCGATGCGCATCTTCATCTCGCCGACCGTGCGCTGGCTGTGCGGATTCGCGGTGGTGCCGCGCTTCGGTAGGTAGTCCAGCACGAAGTCGAATAGTCCCTGCGCCGCGCCGAGGTGGCTCGCCGAGAACCCGAGGTGCCAGCGCGCGCCGAGCTTGCTGCGCGGATAGAAGCCGGCATCCTGCAGGATGTCCTCGTCGGGAACGAACAGATCCTTGAGCACGATCTTCGGGCTGACGCATGCGCGCATGCCGGTCGGCCGCCACCACGCCTCGTCGACCTCGAATCCGTTGGCGCCGCCCGGGATCAGCACCAGCAGATAACCGTCCTTACCCGGGACATTCTCCAGGCTCACGCTGACGATGTTCCAGGCGCCGAGCGACGCGTTGGTGCCGTACTGCTTGATGCCGTTCAGCACGTAACCGTCGTTCCGGCGAACCGCCTCCGACGTCATGCTGTACTGGCCGCGCGCCGTGCGGCCCGGCTCGCCACCGGTCCACGAGACGATGCCCCCCTTCGTCATCACCGGCTCGAACCAGCGATCCTGCTGTGCCTTGCTGCCGGCCGATGCCAGGAGTTGGCTCGAATGGGAGTGCACCTGGAAGCAATGCGCGGCCGACATGTCGGCGCGGGCAAGCTCCTCGATGACCAGCAGAAAGGCCAGCGGATCGACCAGGTTGACCATGCCGGTTTCCTGACCGCCGAGGCGCCTGGGCGCCGAGATCGCCAGCAGCTTGGCCTCGTGCAGCGCCGCCAGCGTCTCGACCGGCATGGAGTAGTCGCGATCGTGCTCGGCCGCGTGCTTGCTCGTGACGGCGCCGGCCACCTGGCGCGCGGTGTCGCGGATGCCCTCAAGTCGGCTGCTCAGTTCGATTGACATGCGTTTTCCACTCCTTCCGGGATGTCTGATGGTCGTCAGGCGTTGCGCGCCATCGGCCGCGCGGCCTCGCGGCGCCGCAGCGGCTTGTTGCGAAGCTCGAACTTCTGGATCTTCTCGGTGCCGCCCGTGACCGGGAACGCATCGACCTCGAAGACGTGGGCCGGCACCTTGAACGATGCGAGACGCTCGCCGAGGAAACGGAGGAACGCCGGCTGCGAAAATTCGCCGTCCTTGCGGTGGATGACGAAGGCGGCGCCGACTTCGCCGTGCAGCGGATCCGGGATGCCCACGATTGCGACCGCGGAGATACCGGGAAATTGCGCGGCGACGCGCTCGACCTCAGGAGTCGAGACGTTGAAGCCCTTGTGCTTGTAGCCGTCCTTGACGCGGCGCAGGAACTTGAGCGAGCCGTCGTCGTGCAGCACGCCGAGGTCGCCCGAGCGCAGCCAGCCGTCGGCCGTGATGGTGCGCGCCGTCTCCTCGGGCTTGTTGTAATAGCCGAGCATGACGCTGTAGCCGCCGATCCAGATCTCGCCTTCGCTGCCGCGTGGGAGGTCCTCGCCGGTCTCGATATCGACGACGCGGATCGTGCAGTCGGGCAACGGCTTGCCCTGCGAGCAGAGCCGCTCCTCCAGCGGCTGGTCCCACCGGCAGCGCGTCACCAGGCCCGTGGTCTCGGTGAGGCCGAATCCGGTGACGATGCCGCGCACGCCGAGCTCCTCGGCCGCGCGGCGCAGCACCGCGGGATCGCTGCTCAGCACGACGCCGGTGCGCAGCCTCGACAGGTCCGACTGCGCGAATCGCGGATGGGCGATCAAGCCTTCGATCATGGCAGGCAGCAGATGGACCGCCGTGCATCGCTCCTCGATGAGCGCCTGGAGGCAGGCATCGACGTCGAATCGCTCGTCGAGGACGATGCGGCCGCCGTGCCCCCAGAAGGTCAGCACGCCGTTGAGCGAGCCCAGGACGCCGAACAGCGGCACGCAGAGATAGAGACAGTCCTCTTGGCTCAGCCCCAGGAAGGTGCCGCCGTCGAAGGCCTTGCGCCAGATGCAGTGCGACAGCATCGCCCCCTTGGGCAACGCCGTGGTCCCCGAACTGTAGGCGATGAGCGCCGGCACGTCCGGATCGGAAGCGGCGGGCGGCGGCGGCGAGGCCGGCGGCGCCCCCGACCAGTCGAGCACGCCCGGCGGCGCGTTCGCGAGCGGATCGCACACCACGACGGCGCGCAAAGCAGGAAACTGCGTGCTGCGGAGCCGGCCCACCGGCCGGGATGCGAGCTCCGGGCAAGCCTCAAGCAGCTCGCCCAGGAAATTGCGGAAGGTCGGGCGGCCGGGCACGATGACGACGGCGCTGTCAGATTGAGCGATCTGGTAGGCGAACTCGTCACGGCGAAGACGCGTGTTGAGGAACACCGCCACCAAGCCGCACTGGACCGCCCCGAACCAGTACCAGATGAACTCGGGACGGTTCGGCATCCAGAGCGCGACCTTGCTGCCGCGCGGCAGGCCGAGCGCCGCGAGGCGAGCAGCCGCCCGGTCGGTCTCGCGCTTGATGTCGGCGAAGCTGTAGCGGCGGCCCTCGAACTCGAGCGCCTCGCGCGCGCCGTAGCGGGCCGCCAGATCGTCCAGCGCCTCGCCGTAAGTCTTCCCGACGAACGGATTCATGGCATCACCAGTTGCGTCTGCGTCGTGGCGAGTGCGTGCTGGTCCTTCATCGCCATCTCCTTGAGCTGGAACTTCTGCACCTTTCCGGTGCCGGCGGTGTATGGGAATTCCTTCACGAAGGTCACCGTCCTCGGCAGCTTGAAGGTCGCCAGGCGCGTCCGCAGAAACGACAGGATGTCGTCAGCCGACGTGTCGCGACGAGCGATCACGAAGGCGAAGCCGACCTCGCCGTGCGTGCGGTCGGGCAGGCTGACGACGGCGGCTTCCTTGACCGCGGGATGCTGGCGCAGGACGCTCTCGACCTCGGTGGTCGAGACATTGAAGCCGTTGTGCTTGTAGCTGTCCTTCAGGCGGGCGCTGAACTTCAGCGAGCCGTCCTCGAGGAAATAGCCGGCGTCGCCGGTCTTGAACCAGCCGTCGGCGGTGAAGGCGCGGGCCGTGTCGTCGGGCTTGTTGTAGTAGCCGGGCGTGACGCAGTAGCCCTTGACCTGGATTTCGCCCGACTGGCCGGTCGGCAAGATCTCGTTTGTGTCGGGATCGGCGACGCGGATCTCGATGTCGGGCAGGGGCTTGCCGTTGCTCGACAGCCGCGTCTCCAGGGGATCGCTCCACCAGGTGCGCGTCACCGCCGTGGAGGTCTCCGTCATGCCGAAGCTCGAGAAGAGCTCGCGCATGCCGAGCTCACGCGCCGCCATGCGCAGCACCTCGGGATCGGTCGTCACCACGATGCCAGTGCGCAGCCCGCCCAGGTCGTAGTCGGCGCGGTTGGGATGATTGGCGAGCTGCTCGACCATCAGTGGCAGCAGGTAGGCCACCGTGCAACGCTCGGCATCGAGCACCTTGAGCGCAGTCGACGCCTCGAAGCGCTCCTCGAGGACGACGCAGCTGCCGCGCGACCAGAAGGTCAGCACGCCGTTGATGCTGGCGAGGATGCCGAACAACGGCACGGCGAGATAGAGCCGGTCCTCCGCCGTCTGGCGGAAGCGCTCGCCGTGATCGGCGACCTTGCGCCACACCACGTGGGTCAGGATCACGCCCTTGGGCAACGCCGTCGTGCCCGAGCTGTAGGCGATCATCGCGGGCTTCAGGGGGTCGGTCTCGTAAGGCGGCACGGGCAGCGGCCCCGACGGCGGCAGGGAGAAGTCGTGCACGCCGGCATAGGCGCCATCGAACGGATCGCAGGCGATGACGTGGCGCATCAGCGGCAGCGCCGGCGATTCGATCTGGCCGGGTCGGGCCGTCCGCACCTGCGGGCAGATTGCCGCCACGTCGCCCAGGAAGTCGCGGAAGCTGCCGGCGCCGGGCACGATCACCGCCCGGCTGTCGGATTGGCGGAGCTGGTAAGCGACCTCGTCGTGCTTTAGCCGCGTGTTCATGATGACGGCGACGAGGCCGGTCGCCGCCGCGCCCAGCCAGTACCACAGCAGCTCGGGCCGATTGGGCAGCCAGATCGCGACCTTGTCTCCCGGCCGCAACCCGAGCGCCGCCAGGCGCGCCGCCGCCAGGTCGGACTCCCGGCGAACGTCGCGGAAGCTGTAGCGCGTTCCGCGGAACACCAGCGCCTCGCGATCTGCGAAGCGCTCGACGAGGTGGCTCAGCGCCTGGCCGTAGGTCTTGCCCTGGAATTCGTTCACACGTCCCGTCCCGTTGCTGATCGTTGAAATCGCGCTCTACCGCTTGGCCGCCAGCGCCTCGCGCACGAAGTCGTTCGCCACGGCGGCCTCGAAATCGAAGTCGCCCTTGGCGTAGGCGGTGCCTCCGAATGCGAGCAGCTCGCGGTATTTCTTCAGCCCGTCGATCGGCGTCTCGGCGTTTTTCGGCGAGGCCTTCTGCATCGCCTTGATGCCGAGCTCGTAGAGATCGGACTCCATCGACTTCAGATGCTTGCGCGCCGCCGTCCCTGCGGCCGCGATGTCGCTCTGGATCAGCAGGTCGGCCGCGTTGATGCCGCGTACGAAGGCGCCGAGGCGGGCCGCCCTGCTCTTCAAGGCCGACTGGGTGACCGCCATCGCGGTGAACACCATGCCGCGGGTCTCCGGCACCTCGCCCCCGATCGTGTCGACCAGGATCATGCCATAGCCGTCGGCCACCGCCTTCTCGGCGACCGGCGGCGAGAAGGCGCTGAGGTCGATCGCCCCGCGCCGCATCGCCGCCAGCGTGTTGCTCGAATCGCCGATCGGCACGATCTCGGCGACCTTGTCGACCTCCGCCCCGTCGGCGTACTTGGCGAACAGGAAGCGCAGCATCGTGTGCTGGCCGCCGTTGAACGAGATCACGCCGATCTTGCGGCCCTTGAAGGAGCGTATCTTGTCGGTGAGCGACGATTGCGGCGTGATGCCGAGCTTGTCGAACACGTCCTTCCTGCCGAATATTGTCGAGGTGTATTCGGTGTTCATCGGCGTCAGCAGCTTCACCGGCTGGCCTGCCGCGCGCGAGGCGAACACCGAGTTGCCGCCCACGCCGGCGACGTCAGCGTCGCCGTTCAGGATCGCAGTGACGACCACCGCGCCGTCCTTGACGTTGATGATCTCGACCTCGATCCCCTCCTTCGCGAAGAAACCGGCGCCATCGGCGACATAGAGTGGCAGCCAGGCAAAGCTGGTGCTGCTGACCACGACCTTGAGCTTTTCGTTGGCCCGGGCTGCGCCGCCGGCCGCCATCAGGCCGAGCGCGGTGCCACCGAGCAGGAACGAGCGGCGAGCGGTCATTTCTTTTCTCCGAGAGTCTTGGTGACGAAGTCGTTGGCTGTGATGGTCTTGACGTCGACCTTCTCGAACTTGTAGCCACCCACGATCAGCATGTTCATGAAGGCCCGCAGCCCCTCGATCGACACGGTTGCGGTCTTGGGGAGGGACGGCTTCATGACCTTTACGCCTTCGGCGTAGAGGTTCGATTCCATCTTTCCGAGGAACGGTCGCGCCGCCTCGCCGGCCGCGACGAGGTCGGCCTGCGCCAGCTTGTTGGCGCGCTCCAGCGCGCGCACCACGGCCGCGATCATCGGCCCGTCGCTCTTGAGCTTGGCATCGGTGACGGCAAGCACGACATAGACGGAGCCGGCGATTTCCGGCACGTCGCCGTTGATGAAATCGATCATGATCTCGCCGACGCCGTCGGAGACGGCTTTCTCGGGTACCGGCGGCGAGAAGGCGCTGACATCGATCAGGCCGCGCTTCATGCCCGCCAGCGTGGCCGCCGAATCGCCGATCGGCACGACCTCGGCGACCTTGTCCACATCCGCGCCATCTGCATATTTCTTCAGCAGGTAGCGGTACATCAGGTGAGGACCCGCGCCGATCGCAGTAGTGGCGAGCTTCAGGCCCTTCAGCGCATTCACCCGGTCCGCAAGCGGCGACTTGAGCGTGATGCCCTTCTGGCGCATCACCTCAGGGCGCGCGAAGATGGTCGAGGTATATTCGGTGACCATCGGCGTCAGAATTTTGATCGGCTGGCCCTTGTCGATTGCGGCAAAGGCGGCCTGCACGCCGAGGCCGGAAATGTCGACCGAGCCGCTCATCAGCGCCGCCACGGGCGTCGCATTGGCTGGCACGTTGATGATCTCGACCGCCAGGCCCTCGTCCTTGAAGTAGCCCGCTCCGTAGGCGACGTAGAGGGGGAACCAAGCGAAGCTCGTGCTGCCGATGGCAATCTTGACGGGTCGGTCGGCTGACTGAGCTTGTGCTACACCCAATAGGCTCAATGCAGCCAATAAGGCGCACCCTCGGCGGAGCAATTTGGATAGTCTCACTCTTCTTCCCTCCCACTCTTTCGCCCGCCAAGTTTTCCCCGGTCTTTCGGCGTTTTGGCCCAGTTTTCGCTCATTCTCCGGATGTTCGGGGAGATGGAAATTCCATCCAAGCTATAGTATTTTGCAGTCTTCCGGAGTTGCGCAGCGCAATGTAGTGAATACAAATCAGTCTAAGTGTTTCTACATCAATAGCAACAATTTCGGTCACTTCGGACCGGAAAGCGAAACGGCACGTGCATGTGGACCCCTGACATCACCAAGCTCGACGGCCCCCGTTACCTGGCGGTCGCCACCGCCATCGCCAAGGCGATCGACGGCGGCCAGCTCTCCCCCGGCGCCCAGCTGCCGCCCCAACGCGACCTCGCGGTCAAGCTCGGCGTCACGGTGGGCACGATCAGCCGCGCCTACGCCATCGCCAAGAGGCGCAAGCTCGTCAGCGGCGAGGTGGGACGCGGCACCTTCGTCAACGGCCGCCGCAACGACGCCTCGCCGGCCAGCGTCATTCCCAAGGAGGACGCGCGGTCGATCGACCTCGCCTGCTATCGCTCGCCGCTCAACGGGTTGGCGGATTCGATCTCCCAGGCGCTGATCGAGCTCGGCGAACGCTCCAACATCCTGGCGCTGAATCGCTACCCGCCGGCGGCGGGCTTCATGACTCACCGCGCCGCCGGCGTGGCGTGGATCGCCCGCACTGGCCTCGAGGTGTCGGGCGAGAACGTGCTGATCTGCAACGGTGCGCAGCAAGCCCTGTCGCTCGCTCTCACGACCCTCGTCAGCCCCGGCAAGAAGCTCCTGACCGAGACGCTGACGTACTCCGGCGCCAAGGCGCTCTCGACACTGGGCGCCTTCGAGCTGGTCGGCGTCGAAATGGATGCCCAGGGCATGATCCCCGAGGCGCTGGACGAATCGGCCGCAAAGAGCGGCGCGCGCGTCGTCTACCTGCAGCCTACCGTGCAGAACCCGACGACGGCGCAGATGCCGGCGAGCCGCCGCCAGAAGATCGCCGACATCGCGCGCCGTCGCGACCTCACGCTGATCGAGGACGACGCCGCCTGCAGCGCCTTCACCGACCGGCCGCCGCCGATCTCGGCGCTGATCCCCGAGCGTTCCTGCTACATCACCAGCGTTTCCAAGAGCATCAGCCCGGCGCTGCGCGTGGGCTATCTGGCGGCTCCGCGCCATCTTCTCGACCTGCTGCAGGGCGTGTTCCACACCAACGTGCTGGGCGCCTCGCCGTTGATGGCCGAGCTGGTGTCGCAACTGATCAGCAGTGGCCGCGCCGACGAGCTGGCGCGCGACAACCTTCACGAAAACGCCAAGCTGCACCAGATCGCCTCCGACCTTCTGGCGCCGTTCGACAAGCACAGCCATCCGGCGGCGTTCTACCTGTGGCTGAGCCTGCCCCGGCAGTGGACGTCCGAGGAGTTCGCCGACGCCGCCCGCTTCAACGGCGTCTCGGTCGTTCCCGCCGGCAATTTCCTTGCGGCCCGAGACGCCTCGGTCCACGCGGTCCGCGTCTCGCTGAGCGTCGCCGCGACGCCCGACATGCTGCGCAACGGCCTCGGCGCGCTCGCCCGCCTTCTGGGCACGGCGCCGAGGTTGCGCGAGACGGTGATCTGACCGGCGGGTCCGGTCAGACCGGATCCCAGTTGAAGACGTCGCCGGCGCGGTCGAGGCGATAGAACGAAGCGCGCAGCGCCGGCATGGCGTGCTCGGCGATGGAATCGGGCGTCCAGCCTTCGCTGCGCTGGACCGAGCGCAGCGGCCGGTTCTGGCTGATGGCGATCAGTTCGTTGTTGCGAACGGCGAAGATCTGGCCGCTGACATCCTTGGAAAGGTCGCTCATCAGGAAGACGGCCAACGGCGCGATCTTGTCCGGCGTCATCGCCATCACCTTCTTCACGCGCGCCTTCTGCTGCTCCGTCTCGGTCGGGATCGTGCCGGTCAGGCGACTCCAGGCCGACGGCGATATGCAGTTCGAGCGGACGCCGAAGCGGCCCATGTCGAGAGCGATCGCCTTGGACAGGCCGACGATGCCGAGCTTCGCCGCCATGTAGTTGGCCTGGCCGTAGTTGCCGATCAACGCCGAGTTGGACGTCATGTGCACGAAGCTGCCGCCCTGCTGCTGGCGGAAGTGCGGCGCGGCCGCGCGCGCGACGTTGAAGCAGCCCTTCAGGTGCACGCCCACTACGGCATCCCAGTCGGCCTCCTCCATCTTGTGGAAGATGGCATCGCGCAGGATGCCGGCATTGTTCACCACGCCGTCGATGCGGCCGAAATTGTCGAGCGCCGCCTGGACCATGCGATGCGCGCCGTCCCAGCTGCCGACGGAATCCCCGTTGGCAACGGCGTCGCTGCCGAGCTCACGGATCGCGCGCACGGTCTCGGCGGCCGGGCTGTTGTCGGCGCCCTCGCCCGAGGCGCTGGCGCCGAGATCGTTCACCACGACCCGCGCACCTCTCGCCGCCATGGCGAGCGCAATGTCGCGGCCGATGCCGCGCCCCGCGCCCGTGACCAGGATGACCTTACCGTCGAGGATCTTTTCCACGCTTTGCTCCTACACTGCACCAACTGCCGCAAATGCCGATCACCGCCGATCGGCGAACTTGGGATCCAGGCGATCGCGCAGCCCGTCGCCCAGGAGGTTGACGGCCAGCACCGTCATCATGATGGCCAGGCCGGGAAAGGTGACGGTCCACCAGCCCAGCTCCACGTACGGCCGCCCGTCGGCGATCATGCTGCCCCAGGTCGGCGTTGGCGGCGGAACGCCGACGCCCAAGAACGAGAGGGTCGCTTCGAGCAGGATGGCCGCGGCGACCTCGAGCGTCGCCAACACGATCATGGTGTTGGCGAGGTTGGGCAGGATGTACCGCCACAATATGCGCAGCGGGCTGCAACCGATCGCCATCGCCGACTGCACGTAGTCGCGCTCGCGGATCGACAGCGCCTCGCCGCGCGCCATGCGGGCGAACTGCGCCCAATAGAGCAGCGCGATGATAAGGATGACGTTGGTCAGACTCGGGCCGACCGTCGCGGCCACGGCCAACGCGATCAGGATGCCGGGCAGCGTCAGCGACAGGTCGGTGAGGCGCATGATGGCCTCGCCGATGCCGCCGCCGATCATGGCGGATGCGATGCCGAGCAGCACGCCGATCAGCATCGCCACGGCGACCGAGCTGACGCCGACCACGAGCGATATGCGGCTGCCGTAGACCATGCGGCTGAAGACGTCGCGACCGAGGGAGTCGGTGCCCATAACGTGGTCCAGGCTCGGCGGCGCCAACGGATTGGCGAGGTCCTGCGAGTTGGGGCTGTAGGGCGCGATGAAGTCGGCGCAGACCGCCATCAGGACGACGAGTAGCAGAAACATCGCCGGCACCGAGCGCAGCAGCGCGAACGCTCCGGACATGCGGCGGCGGGGGCCGCGCGCCGGCCTTGGTCGAGTGATGGGCGCCGTCGTCATTTCTTGAGATAGGTGATGCGTGGATCGAGCAGGACGTAGACCAAATCGACGATCAGGTTGATGGCGAGGAAGATCACGCCCATGAACATGACCGAGGCCTGGACCAGCGGGAAATCCCGACCGTAGACGGCATCGATGGCGATCTTGCCGATGCCGGGCCAGGAGAAGACAGTCTCCGTCACCACGGCGCCGCGCAGGATCGTGGCGGCCTGCAGGGCAGTGATGGTGAGGATCGGGATGGCGCCGTTCTTGAAGGCGTGCACCAGGACGACGCGCCATTCCGGCACGCCCTTGCTGCGCGCGGTGCGGACATAGTCAGCCTCCAGCGCATCGAGCATTGCGGAGCGCGTGACGCGCATGATCGAGGCGGCGACGAAGGACCCCAGCGTCACCGTCGGCAGCACGAGATGCATGCCGAAGCCGTAGCCCGAGGTCGGAAAAATGGGGATGTAGAGCGAGAAGAACAGGATCAGGAGAATGCCGAACCAGAACGTCGGCATGCTCTGTCCGGCGAGCGCGACGATCTTTCCGGCATTGTCGAACCATCCGTCGCGCCTGACCGCCGACAGGATGCCGACCGGCAACGCCAGCAGCAACCCGAAGGCCATCGAGGCCAGCGCCAGCACGACCGTCGCCGGGAACCGCTCGAGCAGCATCGAGGTCGCCGACCGGTCCCACTTGATCGAGCGGCCGAAGTCGCCTTCGAGCGCGTTGCGCAAAAAGTACCAGTACTGGACCTCGAGCGGCTTATCGAGGCCGAGCGAGGCGCGGATGCGCTCGATGTCCTGCGGCGAGGCTTCCATCGGCGCCATCAGGTTGATCGGATCGCCCGTCAGGCGGGACAGGCTGAACACGATCAGGCTGAGCAGCAGCAGCGTCAGGGCCGCCTGCGCCAGCCTCTCAATGACAAAGCGTACGGACACGCGTCTATCTCTCCGCCCAAGCTTCCGGCTACTTCACCAGCTCGACTTGCTTCACGTTCATGTGGTAGCCGCTGCCGAGGCCGGGCTCCCACTTCTTGATCCGCTTGCTCGAGGCCGCGAACGGTGTATCGCACCACAGCAGCGGTATGTTCTCGAGGTTCTGCGATTCGAGCTTGGCGAAGCGCTGCAGGATCTGCCTGCGCGCTTCGGGATCCGATTCCTTGATCTGTGTCCGGAAGACCTCGTCGTACTCCGGAACCTGGATGCTCTTGGCGGTCCAACCCGACCAGGAAACGAAATAGGAGTTCAGCACCTCGCCGCCGTCGTCCGGAATCGAGATCGGCGAGTAGAAGATCCCGGTCGGCTTGCCGCTGCGCATCATGGACAGCCAGGCGGCATTGTCGACGTTGCGGCGTTCGACGACGAAGCCCACCTCCTCGAGATTGCCGGCGACGGCCTCGAGGACCTGCTGGACGTTGGGCACGGCGGCGAAGGATTCGGTCTGCAGGGTGAAGGTGACCTTGTGGCCCGGCTTCACGCCGGCTTCGGCCAGCAGCGCCCTGGCCTTCGCCGGATCGAACGGGATCTGCGGCAGGCCGTCGAGATAGCCGAACGTGCCCGGCGTGAACATGCTCGTCGCCGGCTGGCAGACGCCGCCTTGGATGCGCTCGGCGATGTTCCTGCGGTTGATGGCATGGCCCACGGCCAAACGGACGCGCCGATCGGCCGCCTCGGGAAAGAGATCCTTGTTGAACAGGATGCCCGCCGTGCCGCTGTAGCGCGAGGATACGACGCTGATGCTGGGATTGCCGCGGATGCGCTCCAGCAGCGGCCCGGTCAGCCCGCTCACGATGTCGGCCTCGCCGCGCTCCAGCATGGCATACCGCGTGAACGGCTCGCCGACCAGACGCTGCGTGGCCGTCGCGACCTTCGGCGCGCCGCCCCAATAGGACTCGTTCGCCTCGAACTTCGTCCATTCGCCCGACTTGATGCCGGCCAACCGGAAGGGGCCGGTGCCGATCGGCTTGTCCTGGAATCCCTTGGCGCCGACCGTCTCGAAGTACTTCTTGGGCGCGATCGGCGTCAGCGCGTAGCGCGCGGTCGTGAAGAAGGCGGGCCATGGCTCCTTCAGCACGAAGCGCGCCGTGAGGGGATCGACCACGTCGACGCGCTCGAGCGAGTCGACGAAGCCTCGTCGGTAGGCGTGCTTGCTGTCCGGTGCCATCACGCGATCGAACGTGAACTTCACGTCCTCCGCGGTGAACGGATCGCCGTTGTGCCACTTCACGCCTTCGCGGAGATGGAAGTCGACCTGCTTGCCGTCCTTGGCGATGGTCCAGCTCTTGGCCAGCGCCGGATACTTGCCCTCCGGCCCGAGATTGATCAGGCCGTCGAAGATGAAGTCGTAGACCATGTGCGGCGTGGCCCCGACCATCGCCGTCGGATCGAAGAGCTGGCTGAGCTGCGGCATGGCGATCACGAGGTCGCCGCGCGGCTGGGCCGTGGCCGGCAACGCCGCGGCCGCGATCAGGCCCGGCAGGACCAGGGACGCGACCGGCAGGTGGCGACGCTTGCGTCGCAGCCACGCGAATTCCAGCATCACACGCCCTCCGCGACCAGGGTTTCGCGCTGCGCCTGCGGTGCGAGGAGCCGCGTCCCGAGATTGATCATGGTCGCGCTGGCCGTCGGCGGCGACACCGAGTAGGCTCGGACGTCGCGATGGAACTGCTCCAGCGGCGAGCTCCGAAGGATGCCGCGGCCGCCGCACAGCTCGAGCGCCTCGGAGGTGATCTTGAGCGCCGCCTCGCTCACCGACGTGTGCGTCATCGCCGCGAAGGAGGCGCAGTCGGCGGGCGACGCGCGACCGGAGATCGCCTCGCCCCACTGCCATGCCGCACGATAGAGCGTCGACGTCGCCATCTGGCGATGCGCTTCGAGCAGGCCGGTGCGGTACTGCATGACCGGATCGCCGCCGGCCTTGACGCGGTCGCGCACGTAGTGGACCAGGAAATCGAAAGCGGCGTCGGCGATGCCGAGATAGACGGCCGCGCGCCCGACCAGGAAGCTGCCGGCCAGGATCGAGGTGAAGTAGGCATTGGGCGCTTGCAGGCCGATGACGTTCTCGTTGGGCACGAAGACGTCCTCGATCACCAGGTCGTCGCTGGCGGTACCGCGCATGCCCATCGCATCCCAGCTTTGCTCGACGCGCAGGCCGGGCGCGCCGCGCTCGATCACCGGATGCACCAGGCCGAGCGACTTTCCTTCCGGCGAGACCAGATCGGCGAAGACGAAGAAGCGGTCGGCCGCGCTCGAGTTCGAGATGAAGAGCTTGCGGCCGGAGACGCGCACGCCGCCCTCGACCTGGCGGGCGATGGTGGTGCGCGTCTTGGCGGTGTTCTCGGTCGTGACGCCGACCTTCGCCGTGGTCTGCGGCGGCTGGCGCTTCTGGGTGTAGTTCGACGGCTCGCTGCCGCCCGAGCACCAGATTGCTCCGGCCATCGCCTCACGGGTGAAGCGAGCGGCCTGCTCGGGCGTCGACAGCTCCTCGACCATCGACATGCAATGACCCCAGATCTGGAAGGTCTGGCCGGTATTGCCACAGGCCTTCGACAGACGCTGGACGACGAGCACCCAGGCCATCGGATCCTCGTGAAGGCCAGCGCCCATGCCGCCGAACCGGCGCGAGACGGGGAGGCGCAGCCACCCCTGCTCCTGGAGCTGCGCATAGTTCGCCGCAGGGAAGCCGTTCTCACGGTCCCAGCGCGAGGCGGTCGGCGAGAACTGCTTGTCTGCGAAGGCGCCGACCGTCTGCGCGAGGTCCAACTGCTCCGCCGTGAAGGGAAAGCCCAGGTCGACGCCGGCTGACGATTCGAGCTCTGCGGCGGCGGCGCCGCTCGACTTGCCAATATTCATGCTGGATGCTCCAAGGCTTGGGTATCGAGGTGGTGCGGGACGGCTGCCCCGCGCGCGAACGTCATTCCGCCAGCTCGACCTTGCCGAGATTCATGTAGTAGCCACTGGCCAGACCCGGCTGCCAGCTCTTCACGCGCTTGCCGACGACGAAAGGCGTGTCGCACCACAGCAGGGGCACCATCTCGAGCTTCTCGTTCTCGAGCTTGGCGAAGCTGTTCAGCATCTTCTCGCGCTTGGCGAGATCGGGCTCCTGCTGCTGCTCCTTGAAGATCTTGTCGTACTCCGGAACCTGGATGCTCTTGGCGGTCCAGGCGGAATTCGAGACGAACCAGGTGTTGATCAACTCGCCGCCATCGTCGGGCGTGCCGGAAGGCGCATAAAAGATGCCGGGCTGCTTGCCGCCGCGCATCATCGACATCCAGGCGTCGGTGTCGACACTTTGACGCTCGACGGTGATGCCAACGGCCTCGAGATTGCCGGCGACCGCCTCGAGAATCTGCGGACCGTTGGGCACCGAGGCGAAGGACTGCGTGTGCAGCGTGTAGGTGACCTTCTGGCCCGGCTTGATGCCCGCCTCCTTGAGCAGCTCCCTGGCCTTCGCCGGGTCATAGGGGACCGTCGGGAGGGCGTCGATGTAGCCGAACGTGCCGGGCGTGAAGACACCGCTGGCGGGCCGGCAGATGCGCCCCATCATCTTGTCGGAGATCGACTCGCGGTTGATGGCATGGGCGATCGCCAAGCGGACGCGTCGGTCCTCCGCGGCGGGGAACTGCTTCTTGTTAAACAGCAGGCCGGACGTGCCGGTGAACGCCGAGATGACGACGCGCAGGTTGGTGTTGGTCTTGGCCTTCTCGAGCAGCGCTCCGGTCAGGCCCGCCGCAATGTCGGCCTCGCCGCGCTCCATCATGGCGTAGCGCGTGAAGGGCTCGGGCACGAGACGGACAGTGGCGGACCGCACCTTGGGCGAGCCGCCCCAATAGTCCGGGTTCGAATCGAAGCGGACCCACTCGCCGGTCTTCGTAGAGGCGAGCTTGAAGGGACCGGTGCCAACCGGCTTCTCCTGGAAGCCCTTGGCACCGACCTTCTCGTAGTAGGCCTTGGGCACGATGTAGGTGAGGGCGTAGCGCGCCGTCGTGAAGAACGCGGGCCAGGGCTGCTTCAGGACGAAGCGCACCGTGCCCGGATCGACGACCTCCACGCGCTCGAGTGAATCGACGAAGCCGCGCCGGTAGGAATGGGTGTTGTCGGGCGCGAGTATCTTCTCGAAGGTGAACTTCACGTCCTCTGCGGTCAGGGGATCACCGTTGTGGAACTTCACGCCGCTCCGCAGCTTGAAATCGATCTGCTTGCCGTCGGGGCTTACGATCCAGCTCTCCGCCAGCCCGGGGTACTTGCCCTTGGGACCAAGGTTGATCAGGCCGTCGTAAAGCGCCTCGTTCACCAGATAGTCGGCGGTCGAGATCATCGTCGTCGGATCGAAGTGCTGGCTCAAGACCGGGGATGCCACCACCAGCTCCCCCTTGCGCTGCTGCGCCTCGACGGCGCCTGCCGCACCAAAGCCGACCGTGAACGCAGCCGCCAGGCCAGCCACGGCTGAGCCATTCTTC
>JAEZIF010000482.1 GCA_023416135.1 Pseudomonadota bacterium | reverse complement strand
CGACGTCGTCTACGACCGCGCCATCCTCGCCCTGAAGGGCGGGTCGATCGATGGCGGCGAGGCCAAGAGCACGACCCTGCTGGGCGCCAATGGCGCCGGCAAGACGACGACGCTGAAAGCCATCTCCGGCGTGCTGCGCTCGGAACGTGGCGAAGTGACCAAGGGCGCGGTGCTGCTCGGTGACAGGCGCATCGACGGCATGCGTGCCCACGACGTCACGCGCCTCGGCCTCGTGCAGGTGTTCGAGGGCCGGCGCGTGTTCGAGAACCTCACCACCGAGGAGAACCTGATCGCCGGTGGTCACGTGCAGACAGCGGGCGCGGTGAAGCAGGGTATCGATCTCGTCTATTCCTACTTCCCGCGGCTCAAGGAGCGGCGCGGCCAGATCTCGGGCTATCTCTCGGGCGGCGAGCAGCAGATGCTGGCGATCGGCCGCGCGCTGATGAGCCGGCCCAAGGTCGTGCTGCTCGACGAGCCGTCGCTGGGCCTGGCCCCCATGCTGGTCGAGGAGATCTTCGGCATTGTCGGACGGCTGGTGAAGCAGGAGAAGCTTTCGGTGCTGCTGGTCGAGCAGAACGCCACCATGGCGCTGGGCATCGCCGACCACGGCTATGTCATGGAGAACGGCCGCATCGTGCTTGAAGGCCCGGCCGCGAAGCTGCGTGACAATTCCGACATCAAGGAATTTTACCTTGGCCTGAACGAAGGCGGGGCGCGCAAGTCCTATCGCGATACCAAACACTACAAGCGGCGCAAGCGCTGGCTGTCGTAGTGGCGGGCCCCGGTGATTCCAGGCGGATTGTGCTTTAGGGTGGCGGCATGCGTGCCGCCTTTGCGCTTGCGGTCTCGATCGTGGTCGCGCTGCCGGCCTTTGGCCAGGCGCAGCTCGCCCAGCAGTGTGCGTCATTCGGCGAGGCGCAATATCGCAAGCTCAGCCCGTCGATCGATCGCGTCACTGCGCTCGAGTTCCCGCCGCCGGCGCTCGAGCGGGTCGAGGCCAAGGCGGGATCGCAGGCCATCAGCGCGGCGCTGACGCTGCGTGGCAGGCTTACCTTCCGCAATGGCCCGCCCTTCGAGACCCACTTCGTCTGCCTGCTCGATGCCCAGCGCCAGCCGCTCTTCTTCTACGCCCTGCCGTCCCTGGCGACGCGCGGTGCGCCGACGCCGGTGACGCGGGGCGGGACGCCCGCGCCGGCACCGCCGACGAGCGATACGCCGACCCTGCCGCTCGGCCAGGCTCCGGCCGTGAGCCAGCCGACGCGCCCTCCCTTGCCGGCAAGCGCGGTCCGCCTGCGCGGGCTGGTGCGCGACCTGGGCGGGCGCCTGCAGCTCCTGCCGTGCGACGGCGCGCCGCTTACCTTGGAGGATCGTACGCCGGAGCAGGAGCTCACCCGCGCCCTTCGCGAACTGACGGCGGCAAAAGAAGGCCGGCCGATGTTCGTCGAGCTCTACGGCAGCCGCGAGGTCGGGCCGAGCGCCGGCATCGCCGCGCTGGAGCTGCGCCGGGCGTCGGTCGAAACGGCCGGCTGCCGCGAGCGGTTCGACCATCGCGAATGGATTGGCACGGGCAACGATCCGCTGTGGCGGCTGGAAGTGACGTCGCGCGACCTGGTCGTCAGTTTCCTGGGCGGACCTCCGTCGCAGCGCGTGGCCCATGGCGGCCCGCAGCGGCAGGACGGCGCGATCATGTACACGGCTGCCGACGGGCCCGAACCCGTCGTCATGATCAACGAACAACGCTGCATCGATTCGCAATCGGGCTCGTTGTTCGCCTATTCCATCCAGATCAGGAGCGACGGGCGCATCTTGGTCGGCTGCGCGGCGCACAATCCCGGCATGCCGGCGCCCTGAGGAGCACGAGGAGGGAATATGGACGACATCGAACACCTGAAGGAGGCGATCGGCTCGGCCCGGCGCATCGTTGCCTTCACCGGCGCCGGCATCTCGACCGAATCAGGCATTCCCGACTTTCGGTCGCCGGGCGGCATCTGGACCAAGTACCAGCCGATTTACTTCGACGACTTCATGGCGTCCGAGGAAATGCGACGTGAATCCTGGCGGCGAAAGTTCGCGACCGACGAGACCCTGCTCAAGGCGGAGCCCAATGCCGGCCATCGCGCGCTCGCCAAGTTGATCGAGCAGGGGCGCATGAGCGCCATCATCACCCAGAACATCGATGGCCTGCACCAGCGCTCGGGCGTGCCCGATTCCAGGATCATAGAGCTGCACGGCAACACGACCTACGCAAGCTGCCTCGATTGCGGCCATCGCCACGAGCTCGCGCCGATCAGGAAGGCCTTCCTCGGCTCGGGCAAGCTGCCCCTGTGCGAGAAATGCGACGGTATCGTGAAGACCGCGACGATCTCGTTCGGCCAGGCCATGCCGGAGATCCAGATGGCCCGTGCCCAGGACGAGACGATGAACTGCGACCTCTTCATCGTGCTGGGAAGCTCCCTGGTGGTCTATCCGGCGGCAGGGTTCCCGCGCATCGCCAAGCGCAAGGGTGCGAAGCTCGTGATCGTCAATCGCGACGCCACCGACCAGGACGACGATGCCGATCTCGTGATTCATGCCGAAATTGGGCCGACAATGAGCAAGGCTGTTGGCGTGAACTGACCGGTCTTCGTTGCGGCGCGACAACGAACGCGGTTAAATCGCCTACTGTCGAGGAGGCGAGGATGAGGATCAATCGCAGGAGCGCACTGCTCGGCGGTCTGGGCACGGCGCTGGCACCCTCACCCACGCCTGCCCAGGACATCACCTTCTTTCGCATCGTCACCGGCGGCACGGCCGGCACCTATTTCCCGATAGGCGGCCTGATCGCCAATGCCATCTCCAACCCGCCGGGCTCGCGTACCTGTGCCGACGGCGGCTCATGCGGCGTGCCGGGCCTGGTCGCGACGGCGGTGGCCTCCAACGGTTCCGTCGCCAACGTCAGTGCCATCGCCAGCGGCTCGGCGCAGTCGGGCTTCACGCAGTCCGACGTCGCCTACTGGGCATTCAATGCCAGCGGCATCTATGAAGGCCGGCCCAAGGTCGACGTGCTGCGCGCCGTCGCCAACCTCTATCCCGAGACCTTCCATCTGGTTGCGCGCAAGGGCGCGGGCATCAAGACGATCAGGGACCTCAAGGGCAAACGCGTTTCGCTCGACGAGCCGGGCTCGGGCACGCTGGTCGATGCCCGTCTGATCCTGGCCGCCTATGGCATGACCGAGAAGGACCTGAGGGCCGAGTACCTCAAGTCCCAGCAGGCGGCCGACAAGCTCAAGGACAATGCCCTCGACGCCTTCTTCAGCGTTTCCGGCTGGCCGCTCGGCGCCATCGCCGAGTTGGCGGCGACCACGGGCATCGACCTGGTGCCGATCGACGGGCCCGAGGCCGAAAACCTGATCAAGGCGTACAGCTTCTTCGCCATCGACGAGATTCCCGACGGCGCCTACAAGGGCGCCAACGGCGTCAAGACGGTGAGCGTCAACGCCATCTGGGCGACCTCGAGCAAACAGCCCGACCGGCTCATCTACGACATCACCGCCGCGCTCTGGAATCCCAGCACACGCAAGCTGCTCGACTCCGGCCACTCCAAGGGCAGGGTGATCAAGCTCGAGACGGCGACGCAGGGCCTGGGCATCCCGCTGCATGCCGGGGCCGAGACGTTCTACAAGGAGAAGGGCCTCATCAAGTAGGCCCAGTCGGCGGCACTGGCGGAGAATGGTCATGCGGTTGAAGGGAAAGGTCTGCGTCGTCACGGCGGCGGGGCAGGGGATTGGTGCTGCAACGGCGCGAGCCTTCGCCAGGGAGGGAGCGACAGTCTGGGCGACCGACGTCGACGAGGCAAAGCTCAAGGCGCTGAAGGGCGTTGACGGCATCCGAGGCCACAAGCTCGACGTGCTCGACAAGGCCGCCATCGGCGCCCTGGCCGAGGACACCGGCACCGTGGACGTGCTGTTCAACTGCGCAGGCTTCGTGCATCACGGTGCGGTGCTGGACGCCACGGACGACCAGTGGTCCTTCGCCTTCGATCTCAACGTCCGCAGCATGTTCTGGACCATCCAGGCCTTCCTGCCGGGCATGCTGGAAAAGGGCGGCGGCTCAATCGTCAACATGTCTTCGGCCGCCTCGTCGGTAAAGGGGGCGGCGCTGCGCTGTATCTACGGCACCACCAAGGCCGCCGTCGTCGGCCTCACGAAGTCGGTGGCGGTCGACTATGTCGCCAAGGGTGTGCGCTGCAACGCGATCTGTCCCGGCACGGTCCAGACACCTTCGCTCGACGAGCGAATCGCCTCCCTGGGCGGCGGACAGGATGCCCGTAAGTTCTTCATGCAGCGGCAACCGGCCGGCCGCTTCGGCTCGGCCGACGAGATCGCTGCCCTGGCCGTCTATCTGGCAAGCGACGAATCGGCCTTCACGACCGGTACGATCAACGTGATCGACGGCGGCTGGAGCGTGTGACGGTGGATTCATCGGCCATTGCCAGGGAGGTTTCCGGCGCCGTTGCAGGGGCTGGAGGGGGGCCGGAACCTGCCCAGGTCGAGCAAATTCAGAGGCTGAGCCGCGGTCGATGCCAAAGATTGGTCACAGATGGAGCGGCTGGCCGCCCGCAGCCTCGAAGTACAATCGGGCCTGAAGCATTGAATACGCTCTAGCGTCGCGCGCGGAAAGATGCTTCAAGGGCAATGCAAGGATGGGCTTTCCTCATGAAGAGATTGGCGATTGCGGCGACGATGTTGTTGGCCGTTGTTGGCACCGCGAAGGCCGATGCGGTTCTCATCCTTAATTCCGAGGAAGCCTCCTACAGTATCCTGAGCCGCGCGACGCGCACGGAATTGCAGCGCCTGCCGGTCGGCCGCGAGCCCCATCACCTGATCGCCACGCCAGACGGCAAGGAAGTGCTGATCGGCTCGACCGCGACCAACGAACTGCTCGCCCTTGATGTCAAGACCGCCGAACGGCGCCGCGTCGTGACCAACATCATCGACCCCTACCAGCTCGGCTTCAGCGGAGACGGAAAGTGGTTCGTCACCGCCGCCTACCGTCTCGACCATGTCGACATCTTCCATACCGACGGCTTCAGGCTCGCCGGCCGCATCTTCATCGACGGGCTGCCGAGCCACTTGGCGTTCGACGCCGCCTCCAAGACCGTGTTCGTGACGCTGCAGCAGAGCGGCCGGCTCGTGGCGTTCGACCTCGCCACGCAGACCCTCAAATGGAACGTTCCCGTCGGCAACACGCCGGCCGGCGTGGTCATGCTGCCCGACGACAAGCGTATCCTCGTGGCGCTGACCGGCGAGGACGGCTTCGTGGTCGTAGACCCCAACGACGGCAAGGTCACCGGCCGCTTGAAGACCGGCAAGGGCGCGCACAATTTCTGGGCGAAGGGCGATGGCCGCCACTGGTTCGTGAGCAACCGCGTCGAGGGCTCCGTCTCTCTGGTCGATACCCAGGAGATGAGGGTGGCGGGCTCGATCAAGGTGCCGGGCGGCCCCGACTGCATGGACATCACGGCCGACGGCAAGGAGCTTTGGGTGACGCAGCGTTTCCTGCGTCGCGTCGCCGTGGTCGATCTCGAGCAGATGAAAATGGTTGCCAGCATTCCTGTCGGCAAGTCGCCGCACGGCGTGTTCATGTTGAAGCCGGGACCGGCCGCACCCGGATCGCCTGGGAGTCCGGCCAGCGGACCGCTGCGCGCGGTGTCGACGGGTTCCGGCCCGACGCGCTAGCCGGCTCGGCCAATGGGCGAGCTTACCGATCTCTGGGTTGGCGTTCAGAACTGGCTGTTCGAGACTTTCGTCGGGCCGGTGATCTTCTGGCTCGGCCAGATGGCTTGGTACGAGCCAGCCTACAACGCCGTCGAATTCGTCATGCTGGGCGTCCTGCAGATTGCGGTGATCGCGCTCGGCATGCGCTTCTTCGAGCGCCGCTGGCCGCTCGAGAAGAGGGGCGACGACCGGCTGATCGGCGTCGACCGGGTCTATACCGTGCTGAACAAGCTCGGCATCATTCCGTTCGCCATCTTCGTCATCACCTATCCGATCACCCAGGAGATCGAGTTGCTGATGCGTGGCTGGGGCGTGGCGCCGCCGCGAATGGAGCGATTGGTGCCGTGGCTGGGCGACAACGTGCTCGCCTCGTTCCTGGTCTACTTCGTGCTCTACGATTTCGCGGCCTACTGGCTGCACCGTGCGCAGCATGCCATTCCCTGGTGGTGGGCCCTCCACAGCCTGCATCACAGCCAGCGCCGCATGACGGTGTGGTCGGACGACCGTAACCATGTACTCGACGACTTCCTGGTCACGCTCGCCCTGGTGCTGTTCTCGCAGATGGTCGGCGTGCAGCCCGGCGAGTACGTCTCCATCCTGATGGTCGGCCGCCTGATCGAGAGCTGGAGCCACGCCAATGTCGATGTGAGCTTCGGCAGGGTCGGTGAGCGGCTTCTCGTGGGACCGCGCTTCCATCGCCTGCACCATGCGCTGGCCAGTCCCGAGGAACGCCATATCCACGACCACAATTTCGCGCCCGTATTCCCGATCTGGGACATCCTGTTCGGTACGGTGATCTACGACGGCAAGCACCGTCCGACGGGCGTCGACGACCCTGTTGTCGATGCCGACAACGGTCGCGGCTGGGCCGCCCAGCAGGTGACGGTGTTCGGCCGTTTCCTGCGGGCCGTCATCCCGCGCTTCCTGCGCGCGCCATTTCAGCCCGGACTTCGGCCGCCCGCGGAATAGGCATTACCGCGCCGTAGCCCTTGGTCGACAGCGCCGCCGCGACATTGGCGTAGCGCGCGGCCGCCCGGAAGTCGTCGCCTGCCAGCAGTCGCGCCAGGAAGGAACCGTCGAAGGTATCGCCGGCGCCGGTCGCATCGACTGCCTCGACGCGGTGACCGGCCACACGGAACCGCTCCTCGGGCGTCGCCACCAGACAGCCATCGGCCGACATCTTCAGGGCAACCACGGGCGCGCCGAGCTCGAGATAATAGTCGACGATCGCGTCGGGTTCCTGGAGGCCGGTAAGTTTCTGGGAATCGTCGAGGCTGGGCAGCAGGATATCGCAGCGTGCCGCGGTGTCGTCGATGGTCGACCGTGCGGCGTCGAGGTCCCAGAGCCTTAGTCTCAGGTTGGTGTCGTAGGAGACCTTGACGCCGGCGGCACGCGCCATCGCGATGCCGGCGTCGCACGCCCGTCGCGCACTGTCGCTGATCGCTTGGCCGATGGCCGACAGGTGGAAGTAGCTGGCACCGGCGATGTAGTCCGCCGGCAGGCTCTCGGGCGTCATCAACGAGGCCGCTGAGTTCTTGCGCAGGTAGTCGAACTTGTGGCCGGCCGGGCCGTGCGTGACGAAGCTGACGCCTGTCGGCGCGGTCGGATGGCGGCTCACCCGCGACGCATCGAGGCCTTCGGCCCGCCAGAGCTCGAGGAAGGCATCGCCCATCCAGTCCTGGCCGAGGCTGGTGATGTAGCCGGCAGTCGCCCCCTGGCGGGCCGCGGCGATCGCTACGTTCTGCGAGTCGCCTCCGAAACCTTGCAGCCAGGTGCGGCCGTCGCCTTCCTTGGGTCGATTGAATTCGATCAGCGGCTCGCCGATGGAAACGAGAGCAGGGGAGGTGGACATGACGCTCCAGGTTTCCCATGGTGCGTTCCGGCACTCAACTCCGATCACCCAGCTCCGATGAGGGAGGATGCAATGGCTGAGCAGAACGCCAAGCCCGGTGGACCCGATCTGAGCCAGGGTGTTGCTTTCTCCGACCTTGCCGACGGTGCCATGCTCCTGGGCCATGTCGGCGACGAGGAAGTTCTGCTGGCGCGCCACGGCGCCGAGCTGTTCGCCGTCGGGGCGCACTGCAGCCACTATCACGGCCCGCTCGCCGAAGGACTGCTGGTCGGCGACACGGTGCGTTGCCCGTGGCATCACGCCTGCTTCAGTCTTCGTACCGGCGAGGCGCTGGCAGCGCCGGCGTTCAGCGCCATCGATTGCTGGTCGGTCGAGCAGCGTGACGGCAAGGTCTTCGTTAAGGAGAAGCGGACGGCGCCGGGCAAGTCCAGTCCCAGGCTGAGCGGCAAGGCGCCGGGCCGGGTCGTGATCGTGGGCGGCGGCGCCGCGGGCTTCGCGGCTGCCGAGATGCTGCGGCGCGAGCAGTACAAGGGCAGCATCGTCATGCTGAGCAACGACGATGCGGCGCCGGTCGATCGACCGAACCTTTCCAAGGACTATCTCGCAGGCAACGCGCCCGAGGAATGGGTGCCGTTGCGCGGCGACGACTTCTATTCGGAGAACGGCATCGAGCTCCGCCTCGAGGCCAATGTCGCGAGCATCGATGCCCGTGCCCACGAGGTGGTGCTGTCCGATGGCGGCAAGGTCGCCTACGACCGCTTGCTGCTGGCGACGGGCGCCGAGCCGGTGCGGTTGCCGATTCCTGGCGAAGCGCCGTCTCAGGTACACACCCTGCGCAGCCTCGCCGACAGCCGGGCGATCATAGAGCGGGCCAAGTCCGCCAAGCGCGCCCTGGTGATCGGGGCGAGCTTCATCGGCCTCGAGGTCGCCGCCTCGCTGCGTCATCGCGGCATCGAAGTCCATGTCGTGGCGCCCGAGAAGCGGCCCATGGAGCGCATCCTGGGGCCTGCAATGGGCGACTTCGTGCGCGCTCTGCATGAGGAGCATGGCGTCGTCTTCCATCTCGAAGACACGGTGGCGGGCATCGCCGGCAACAAGGCCGCGCTGAAGAGCGGCGGATCGTTGGAGGCGGACCTCGTGATCATGGGGGTCGGCGTGCGGCCGCGGCTCGAGCTGGCGGAGAAGGCGGGACTCAAGATCGATCGCGGCTTGGCCGTCGACGCCTTCCTGGCGACCAGCTCACCGGACATCTTCGCCGCAGGCGACATCGCGCGCTGGCCCGACGCGCACAGCGGGCAGGCGATCCGTGTCGAGCACTGGGTGGTGGCCGAGCGGCAAGGGCAGGCTGCCGCCCTGAACATGCTCGGGCTGCGCCGGAAATTCGACGCCGTGCCGTTCTTCTGGAGCCAGCACTACGACGTGCCCATCAACTATGTCGGCCATGCCGAGAAATGGGACGAGCTCGTGGTCGACGGCGACATTGCCGGCCGCGATTGCCTGGTGCGCTACAAGCAGGGCGGCCGCACGCTCGCCGCGGCGTCGATCTACCGCGACGTCGCGAGCCTGCAGGAAGAAGTCGCGATGGAGCGAAGCGTGGCGGCGGCGTAGCCGGCACGCTAGGCTGCCGCCAAACAAATCGGAGGAACGAGGATGGTCGACAAGAAGGGGGCCAACGGCAAGGAGCGCAGGCTGCGCAGCCGCGACTGGTTCGATGCGCCGGGCGATCCCACCATGGCGGCGCTCTATCTCGAGCGCTATCTGAACTTCGGCCTGACGCTGGCCGAGCTGCACGGCAACCGGCCGATCATCGGCATCGCGCAGACCGGCAGCGACCTCTCGCCCTGCAATCGTCATCACCTGCAGCTCGCCGAGCGCGTGCGCGACGGCATCCGCGATGCCGGGGGAATCCCTATCGAGTTTCCGGTCCATCCCATCCAGGAAACCGGCAAGCGTCCGACAGCGGCGCTCGATCGCAATCTTGCCTATCTCAGCCTGGTCGAAAGCCTGTACGGCTATTTCTTCGACGGCGTCGTGCTGACCACGGGCTGCGACAAGACCACGCCCGCCATGATCATGGGCGCTTGCACGGTCAACATCCCGGCCATCGTTTTGTCGGGCGGCCCGATGCTGGATGGCCATTTCGCCGGCGGGCTGGCGGGTTCCGGTACCGTCGTGTGGTACGCCCGGCAGGAGCTGGCGGCGGGCCGCATCGATCTCAAGCAATTCCTCGAAATGGTGGCCGCGAGCGCTCCGAGCGTCGGCCATTGCAACACCATGGGCACGGCGCTGTCGATGAACAGCATGGCCGAGGCGCTCGGCCTGTCGTTGACCGGCTGCGCGGCGATTCCCGGTCCCTACCGCGAGCGCGGTCAGATGGCCTACGAGACCGGCAAGCGAATCGTCGACATGGTGTGGGAGGA